>NZ_LECT01000043.1 GCF_001027925.1 Rhodopirellula islandica
TGGAACAAGAAGTTCTTTGGCGTACTCTGCCATGACAAGGCATTGCCATGCTCATCCAGTTTCACTCCGCCGCCAGGAACGACATAGTGAACGTGCGGATGATAGACGGCCGGATCGCGACCCCAAGTATGAAGCACACCGAAGAACCCAAGTTGGCACCCTTTCAGGCTCTTGGTTGCCGATCCCACATCGCGAATGCTCTGGCTGCTGGCATCGAACAAGCATCGGTAGCCGTCACGTTGGTGAACGCGCAGCACCAAGCCGATCTCCCGGGGCACCGTGAAAGTGACCAAGAAGTGATGAACCGGCATCAGCTTGGCAGACTGCGTTTCGATCCAAGCCTGCGTCTTCTCGTGACCGCAGTTCGGGCAGTGCCGATTGCCACACGAACGTCCGACCCAGTGATCGCTTCCGCAACCGCCGCACTGGTAGTGAACACCACCCAGTGCACCAGTGCGACAACGAGTGATCGCGCCAAGAACTTTGTCTTCGGCGACCGAGATCGAATCGGCGTGTTGCTGCAGGTATGCCGGTGCGAATTGGCGAAGAGCCTCCGCAACCGTGGGCATTTGCGAGAGCGGGTTTACTCGCCGCTGCCAGGTAGACTACCGAACAGCCTTTCGATTTCTTCGCGAGCGTTGGCTTCGGCCGTATCAGTCAGATGCAGATAGACCAAGGTGGTCTGCAGCGACGAATGCCCCAAGTACTTTTGAATCACCTTCAGCCCCACGCCCGCTTCGAGCAAGTGCGTCGCATAGGAATGACGCAGCGTATGAATGCTGACCTTCTTGCCAAAGCGGAGGTTTTTCGTGATCTGCTTCATTGCTCCTTGAACGGCCGTTTCGCTCATCGGAGTCGTCGCTTGGCTGATGCCGTCTTTGGCGAGGTCATGCTTTCGTCCATCTGCCGGAAACAGAAAGCTTGGATGTCGATGACTGGCCCAGTAGTTTCGCAGAAGTCGAACGGTCGTCGTCGGCAGCGGCACGTACCGGTCCTTGGCTCCCTTGCCACGATGGACATGGACCCAGCCTCGCTGGGCGTCGATGTCACTGACCTGCAGATGCAACGCTTCATTGAGTCGGAGTCCCAGCGAATAGACAGTCCAGAAATAGACGAACATTCGCTGCGTGGTCGCTGAGCCGATCAATTCATGAACCTGCTCGATCGTCAGCACCTCCGGCAAGGTGGTGATGTTCTGGAGCTTGAGCATCTTGATGATTTCCCAGTCACGCTTGCAGGTGTGCGTGAAGAAGAACTTGATGCCCGAGAATGCCACGCGGAGTGATCCATAAGCAAAGTTGCGATCGTTTTTCAGGTGCAAGAAGAACTGCCGCACATGCTGCTCGTTCACCTGGTCGGGACTGCAACCGGCGAAATCAGAGAACTGCCTGACCGCTCGGATGTAGCCATCGTGAGTTCGCTTGGCCTTGCCGGTCAGGTGCAAGTCTTCGGAGAGTCTCAGACGAAGATCTTCGGGGAAGTGGGCTCCAGGTGCATTTTGCGGACATTTTGAGCTAGAATTGGACATATTGTGTTCCTTTTCAGGAGGAGTTGCTGAGCTGTTCCCAGCGAACAGCTCCTCCTGAAAGGTTGCTTCCAACAATCCGTCACGCGCCCGTTCCACCACCAAACCGAAACCGCCGCGCTAGCGGCTTACTTGAACAATGTGATGCACGCGAAGCCGGTCTTGCGCGTCTTTTGAAATGGATGATCACCCGTCCCGGCTCGGTGATCACGGACGTTCCCCGACAAAAATGCCTAAAGTGCGTCCGCAAAAATTGAATTCACTGTGTCTCTGTTCCTTTGCGCTGTTTTGGCTTTGCGGAACCGGTTGCAATGAGCCTGCTGGTGTTTCAAACCTCGGGAATTCCGCAGCAATTACCGTCGTTCCAACCGTAGATGCTGATTCCACCAACGATGATTCGCCTGAAGAGCTCTTGTCGAACGAACAGCAATGGCTAATCGAGATCATCGAGGCCAATAAAGACTACCCACCAGAACTCTTGAAGACATGCACCGCCGAGGTAGAAATACTCGTATACAACGATAAATCTGACGAACTTGTTCTCGAAGCGTGGAAGCGAAAGTGGCTACAAGCTTGTTCGAAATTCGAAATTTCCGGCGGGTGCGGATGCTGTGTGGAACAATACACCGTAACCGGTCCGATCGCCGCAGTCGAAGAATTTCCAACTTCATTGCAACGACGCTTTCGGTATCCCCGATACCTCACCGACGTCGACGAGGGCGGGGAACAATCGGATGCACACGAGTCGCCGAGTCGTGGTTCTTGAAGTGGAGAATCTCACGCGGCGACCGCGTGATCCGTACCGTTCGTCGACGCAAGCCTTCCATGACCGCAGTAATGCCAACAATTGAATTCGTTGACGCCACGCGAATCGCCCATCGCCGATACGCGGTGTTCGCTCTTTATGGACTGTCTGCATTCTGGGGCGTGGCACAGCTTGTCTTTCCCGATCATTCGCTGCTTTACATCGCAAGTGCAATTGCTTTCGCAACGTCTGCAACACTTTGGTTCACGATCGACCGCCGAATACTCTCGAAGACGCGACTTCCGATCCTGCAGTTGCTCTTCTTTTTCACATGGCCTGTCGCATCATTGATTCACTTGCTGTCATCGCGTGGCATCCGTGGCATCGGGCATTGGCTGCTTCATGCCGTAGGCTTGTTCGCGACGATGTGCTTGACGTTTTTCCCGGCGATGTTCTTGCTATACTGGTTGGGTGTTCTTGAGGTGGACGGCATGACGGAACCATGAACGCGACGAACCATGGGATGCAACGGAGTGGCGGTGGTGCGTTTTTTGGTGAGATCAATGTCGACTCCCGCCACCCGCTGATCCCGACCGTTCGCCTTCAAGAAACACGATGGCTGTTCCTGAACATATCCATGAATTTCCGCCAGCCCGCACTTTTCGGGAGGACGACCCGACCACGCTCTATTGGATTCGCGGGAACACGATTCTGTATCGCCACTATCCGCTGAACGGAGCCGACGTTGATTCGTTTTCCTTTTATCTGGGAAGTTTCGCTAAGGATCGCAAGCACTGCTATTGCACAAGCACTCGGCTAACTGGCGGTATCGGTGCCGTGTTCCGTGCCCTGAATTTCACCTATGCGACCGACGGAACCTCGGTCTGGACTATGGGGGGAAAGATCAAGGACGCGGATGCCGCGTCGTTTGTCGTCTGTGATGACGGCGTGCACTACCTCGGTAGCGGATCGCCAGTCCCTTACGGATTCGGCAAAGATAAAAACCATGTCTATTACTACGATTTCGACGGCAAGCCGAACCGCGTACGCAAGGCGTCGACATCATCGTTTGTTTCATTCAACGACGGGCACTATGGCAAAGACGATTGCTTTGTGTTCTGTGGCACGGCAACGCTTCCCAAGGCCAAGGTCGAGCACTGGCACAAGATTGGCGGCTACTACAGCAAGGACGATTCTCGCGTCTATTATTTCAATCGCCTAATTCGCGATGCAGACTACGACACTTTTGAGCTCGTCGATACCGGTGGTTCCCTGCAAATGGCCAAGGACAAGCATCGGTTCTACGACACGGATCGAGTTGTTACCGAAGCCGAATTCTTTGACCGGATCGAAAAATACGGCCGAAAAAACTGAGGCGAACCAAGGGATGCACGTGAGTCGCCGAGTTGAATTTTTTGAAGTGGTTGATCGTTCGCGGCGACCACGTGATCCCAAACGTTATCCGAATGAGATCCCTGCATGCCACAAGAACCTGATCCTGACGTGATTCGTCCTGACGACGACCCTGTGCGCTGGGACATGCTCATGGCCCAAATCACCGAGGCCCACATGCACCTCGGTCAACTCATCACTGAAATCGAAGACAACTCTGCGATCGACGAAATTGATACGATGATCCAGCTCGGTCATATCTACGCACACCTGAACCGCTTCTGGCACGGCCGAAACGTCGCCAGTGGCGATATTGATGCACTGTATACTGACGAAAACTCCGACTTTCCAAACGACGTTACCCTCTCCTGAGCTCGGCCCGATTCACAATCTGTATGCTTGCACTCCATACGGCGGATAACCATGGCGTGCACACGGAGCGGGGCTTGCGGCCGGATTTGAAATGGACAACTTTACTCTCCCCGCCCGGTGACGCCGGTCGTTACCCGATAAAGTCTATTTGCATCGAACGCAAC
Organism: Rhodopirellula islandica; assembly: GCF_001027925.1. NCBI lineage: Bacteria > Pseudomonadati > Planctomycetota > Planctomycetia > Pirellulales > Pirellulaceae > Rhodopirellula > Rhodopirellula islandica. The sequence goes on from NZ_LECT01000043.1 coordinate 4,199, forward strand.
ATGAAAACCCTCGACCTTTTGCGTGACCAGTGCCAGATCCAAGAGTACGTCTGGAATCGGCTGGACAACTATGAACCGGATTGGGATTGGGCGTTGGGTGATGCGGACCGAAAAGTGTCCCTAATTGCGACTGGCTTCTCTTTTGAGCAAAACGGATGGTTTTCTATGGTTCTCGACCGCCGGCCGCGCGCTCAGTCGGATGGTCAATGGCAATCATTGATTGGCCACAACTATCTGCCGATGCCGCACTGGAATCTTGATGACGACTACGAACTCGATGTGAAGCACTACGATCCAAAATGGAAACCACCCAAGAATGGCTTTGATGATGAGTCCGCAGCCGAACTATTTGGCAATACAATTCGTGATGCGCTCGTTCACATTCGGGATCAAAACGGATTTGCATTCAACTTTTTAGCTCGTAACTGCGCTTTCTTTGTGGAGGAACACGAAGGCCGTTTCGGTTGGCCGGAATACAAGGAAACGCGTACTGCCGGTCGGTGCAGACCATAGCGGCGACGGGTAACCAATGCGTGAACCGGAGCACGCGAGCTCGCCTTTTGGCAATGGAAAATCTTTCGCGCGTGCCCGGTTACGCGTACCGTTATCCGACTGAAAACCGCACGCCGGAACCGCCACGTTGATTCGCAACACTCACCATGATCTGCTCCTCATCGGCGACGCGATCAATGCCCGTGACTTGCGACAACTCTACGACCGCAACATCTCCGCCGTGGTTGACCTTGCCGCCAACGAATCCCCCGCACAACTTGGCCGCGACATCATCTACTGCCGATTCCCACTCCACGACGACGGATCGAACTCGCCGCAACTGATTCGCACCGCAATCACCGCCCTGTATTCACTTTTGACTGACGGCTTCCCCACGCTTGTCGCTTGTTCCGCTGGCATGAGTCGTTCGCCCGTCATCGCCTCCGCTGCTTTGTCGCTAATTTGTGACTGTTCGCTCGACGATTCACTTTCCGAAATAGTCCGTGACTCACCGCACGACATCTCTCCTGCGCTGCTGTCGTCGGTCGCGTCGATTCACACTACGATGATTCAATCCAACGTATCCCAAAACGGCGGATAACCATCACATGCACCGAAGTCGGGCTTGCGGCCTTTTCCAAATGGAACATCGACCGTCCCGACTCGGTGATGTGTTCCGTTATCCGGCTGAATCATCGCTGAAGCAAGTGCTTAACTTCCAATGGACCTGAGCGACAAACTCGCCCAAAGACGCGAGGCAAAGAAAAGCTATGGCGGTAAACCGCGATTCCGGAAAGCCGCAGTGTTGCAACAGATTCTTGCGACTTCGTTCGGCATCCCGATCCTTATTTCGATGTGCATGTCCTACTTGATTCCGATCCTTGAGCCAGTCATCGGGCGTGTTGGCATTTTGGGGTTGCTCGGATCACTCATGGTTTGCATGATTGGCGGCGTCCTCTTTGTCTGTGCCATGACCTTGACCGGCCCGGTTTACAAGAATCAAATCGACGTAACAACGAAAGACCTTGAAACTTGGGGCTTTGCTGACCGAGGCGCTGCTTTGGTGATCTCGGGACTCGCTATCGCCGGCTTAATGTGGGTTGCGTTACGTCTTGTCGGCGGTATTTCACACTGAGCGGATAACCATAGCATGCACGTGCGGACTGGCAAGGTCTGATTGACTAGCGGGTGGGAATCCCGCCTGGGTAAGCGTTAGCCGCGCGCCCAGTATCGAGTGTTGCAGGCTTCGTATAGGCACCATGAGCTGAAGTCGAAGTTTGAAGCGTACACAGAGAGGTAGTGAGGATGAAGCGCTCGTAGGTGGCCCTGCGACGTTGAATGGATTTTAGCCCCGAAATTTGGTAACTGTTGGCCCGTCAACAATGAGCTCAGGGCCCAAGGTTTGTGCATCCCTGAAGGCAACATCGCTTGCAGCGTCACTTGGCGAGCAGCAAGCGGAGACCCGGGGTCGGCGGCCCATTCGCATTACACATCAAGCCAATCAGGCAACCAGTGAGACCCTGAAGTTCTTGACCAAACCCAAGCCTTCCAACTTGGCCGATCGAGTATGTCCTAGAAGTGGAATAAGCGACGAAGACAAATGACATTCAGGGAGTCGGATGACCGAATAGTACCGCAGAAGCTTGAAGTCCAATCAGGTGGAATGAAGCCGGGTAATGCTGGCGAAGGGAAGGCGGTCAGGCCAACACGCGTCCAAGACGCCGAGTCGCCCACACTCAGGGGCGGGAGTACGGTTCTGGATCGTCTTGAACGCATCACCGAAAGAGCGAAGACGCATCCCGAAGAGGTTTTCAATAACCTCTTTTCGCTGCTCAATTACGAGTTGCTGTGGTATGCGTTTCGCCGACTGAAGCGAGGGAAAGTGCCGGGGGTCGATGGCGTGGCGGTGGAAGATTACGAGGAGGATCTGGAGGGCAACCTTCGTGGCCTGCTCGATCGACTTCATCGTGGCAGCTATCGCCCGAACCCAAGCTTGCGAAAGAACATCCCGAAAGGGAATGGGAAAACGCGACCTCTGGGGATCGCTTGCGTGGAAGACAAGCTCGTTCAGCGAGCGATGGTGATGGTCCTCGAGCGGATCTACGAAGTCGACTTCTACGACTTCTCGTATGGATTCCGTCCGCAGCGATCATGCCACCAAGCGTTGTCGGCACTCGGTCAAAGCATCGCGACCGAGAAAGTGAACTGGATCAGTGACGCAGACATCGAAGGCTTCTTCGACAACGTGTGTCACGAGAGCCTCTTGGAGCTGTTGCAAGTTCGCATCAGCGACCCCAAGCTGCTCGCTCTGATCAAGCGTTTTCTCAAAGCAGGTGTGATGATCGAAGGCAAACTGGAAGCAACCGACGAGGGCGTTCCACAAGGTTCGAGCCTCTCTCCGCTGCTTGCGAATGTGTACCTGCATCACGTGTTGGACGTTTGGTTCGAACGTGAAATGAAGCCACGACTGCAAGGACAAGCGACTCTGATTCGGTATGCGGATGACTTCATCTGCTGTTTTGAATTGGAATCGGATGCGCGGAGATACCAAGCGGTCCTGCCGAAACGACTTGCCCGGTATTCGCTGTCAGTCGCCCAGGAGAAGACGAAGTTGCTCCGATTCGGTCGTTTTGCCCAGCGTGATTCCAAACGCTGGGGCGAAGGGCCTCCGGGAACTTTTGACTTCCTGGGATTCACTCATTACTGCGGGCGCAGCCGCGCTGGAAAGTTCAAGCTGAAACGGAAGACGTCGGGGAAGAAGTATCGGCAGAAGGTTGTGGAACTGCGTCGCTGGTTCAAGAGTCAGTTGGACGTTCCGATCGGCGAGATGTGGCAGACCCTTAACGCGAAGCTTCGCGGTCACTACCAGTACTACGGTATCAATGACAATTGGCCGATGCTGATGGCGTACCGCAACAAGGCCCGCGTGTTGGTCAAGCGTCACCTCAGTCGTCGGAGCCAAAGCAGCTACGTGAACTGGACGCACCTGGCCCGTCTGTGCGAGCGACATCCCTTGTCGAATCCGCGGCAGCTCACGGACCTGATCGCGATGTCTCGTGCGTCGGTGAGTGCTGTGTGAGAGGTGTTGGTTGGGAGCCGGATGCTAGAAAGTGGCACGTCCGGATCTGAGAGGGGCCGAGGGTCAATGCGGCATGGTTAGAATATTGTGACACCACCACAGGAAACCCGTGGCAAACAGGGAACACAAACCCTAACCTAAACCAAAGAGACCTCGGTCTACTCGCCCGAAGGACCGGTGGATCGTTTTCACGAATGGATGCCAAACTCCCGGTCCTCGGTGATCGGTAACGTTCCCCGACTCAATTGCATCGCTCCCGACTTCCAACCATGACTACAACACAAGGCAAATCGGCAATGACGGGGCCTCGTCGTTTTCAATGGCAAATCGGTGGATGGTTTGGGGGTCTTTTAGGCGGATCTGCTTGGCTGATTCCCACCGCTGCGATTCTTGCGTTCAACGGCCAACCCACTATTGCATTGGTGCCGTTCGGATGCTGCTTGCTGATGAACATTGTTGGTTGTGTCCTTTGGTATCGGCGTGATCGGGTTTTGCCGTTTTCCGCATTGATCGGAATCCTGACTCTGTTTTCGATCACAACACCGCTCGCGTGGTTCGCGGTTTCGCTAAACGCAACGCCAGAATCTGTTGTGTCGCTCAACTGGCCCCACTCAGGCATCATTAATACAATGGTCGCGTTGATATGCCCCGCAATCATGGCCTGGTTTTGCATGCTCGAATACTCGCATGACGGCACCTCGAATCAGGCTGGCCAAGAATGCGGGGAACCATCCGATGCAACCGAGCGGCGAAGTCGGGCGGTTTGAAGTGGTTGATCAACCGTCGCCGCCGGCTGATCGGTAACGTTATTTGCGAACTCTCTACTGAATTTGGAGTCATCCGCTGTGAACTCCCGCTGGCACTCTAAGCAACGACTCGAATCGCATTTTTGCCGGCCTTCACTCGCCATCCTTTTTTCGATGATTCTCCTGTCCTGCCTTTCGTGCAGCCCAGAGCCAAACACAGCATCGTCACCTCGCAGGACTCTCACGCAAAAAGAAAAGTGGCAGAAGAAATTACAACCGATGATCCTGAAAGTCGATGCATTCATTGCAGAGAACGGCCGATGCCCAGGGTTTCATGAATTTGAAGCGTTCCGTGAGCACGGCTTCATGCTGAAGTACGACACTGACTACGTGCGAGAACAGGGCGGCATTTCGTCAAACGATTATATACTTGGGTACTGGGTGAGTGAATGGCATCACTGCTATCGGTCTTGGGACAAGCAATTCTATGATGATCACGAGCACCTGTTGTTTGGCAACTGAAACGCAACCAAGAGCAAATAACCATGCGGTGAACGGGAGCCGCCGATGACGCGGGTTTTGAAACCATAGTTTTTTGGCGGCGGCCCCGTTACCGCTGTCGTTATCCGACTGAAACTTTTCATGCGATTTCGCGTATCCCTTCGGACGCTCCTGGCATTGACGACGTTACTCTGTGTTGTCGGGGGTCTTGCATTTCTACGGCTTAAAGCTGAACGCAATGCTGAAGAACAGCTAGTGGCCGACGGGTTGGCAATATCGTTCGATCCCTGGGGAAATCGCGGTAGATATTGGTACAACGACCCGGAGATTGAACAAGAGAACGCGAGTGAGACATTACTAGGCAGGCTAAATTGGGAACTGCTCAGGCATGTGCGATGTGTCGACGGGCAACGCAGTGCAACCGAGGCTGACACGGCTTCCACCGTTGACGACAACTCGCTTCGCTCGCTTGAAAGCCTACGGCATGTGGAGATTTTATATCTCGGATTTCAGCCAATTACAGATTTGGGCTTAGAGTCACTGCGGTACCTTCATTCCCTGAAACACCTCAATCTCTGCGGAACGAAAGTCTCCGACGATGGGCTGGCAAATATCACCAACCTCGACGCACTAGAGTATCTAGCCCTTGAATTTACCATCATTACTGACAGTGGCTTAAAGTACCTTGATGGCTTTGAGAACCTAGAAGAGCTTTCCCTAATGGGGACCAAGATAAAAGGTCCAGGCTTGTCGCATCTTGTGCGACTGGCGTCACTTCGGCGACTCGGGCTTTCCGGCACTGCTGTGCGATCAGACGACCTGCTGCACCTTTCCAGCCTTGCTTCCTTGGAAAACCTTAGTCTTTCAAATACAAAGATCGACGATTCAGCTTCCATTCATCTATCGAAGCTATCAACGCTGAAAAAACTCAACGTTGCAGAGAATAGGCTGTCCGATGAATTCCTCGTGGAGCTTTCAGCGTTGTCGAGTATTGAGAGCTTAAACATCAGTGGCACTGACGTAACCGATCGTTCCGAGAGCGTCATTCTAGGTTTTCCTAATCTTTCAAATTTCTACGCATCTGACACTTCGATGAGCGCGGAATGCCGGGCACGAATCGGTGACTTTGTGAGACGCAACAGATACAAAGGATATTCTGCAATAGGTCGTAACGGCGGATAACCATGGCGATCGGGATAGGGGCCCGGTTGCCCGGGCCCCCTCCCACACCACCTAGCATGCGGGACCGCACTAGGCGGTTGAGCACGAGTTTCAAATCAGCGCGTCGCCGCGATGACCCAAGCCATTGGACCGACAGCTTCGCCGCTAAGAGATTGCCATACGGCAACGGCTCCTTCGCGAGATGAAGTCGATACGTGCTTGCTCGTTCCCTTCAGGCCTTCGCGTCGCCGTTGGTTTCGGCGGATCGCTACTATGCCCTCTGCTGACTTCTCTTTGCACGGGCATACGATACCGCATTCCGCCCCGCCTTTTGGGCAAGCCCTACTCACGGGTACGCATCGAGATCTCCCCGAAGAAGGGACGTCCTTGATCGCTCAAGGACACGTGATCTGTCCCCGCCCAAGTGCTTGATCTACCTCCGCTCAGAACTCCAGCAAGGCATCCGCCGGGCTTCCGGTTCGGCTTCTCGGTCAGCAAGCCACTGTGATCCAGGGAATCGCTCCGCGACGGGCCTGGAGTCGTCGGCCTCGTATCAAGTTTCTGTACGTCACCTGGCGGGTCTTGGCGAGAAGATGTCCAGCGACGATTCTTTGCTCGCTTACCGATCATCTTCGCAGGCTTCCTCCCCACGTTATTCACCTCCCCGCAGTTGCTCCGGGTGGCTTGGGGAATGGCCTCGTACTGTCTTTCTCCAGAGTTACATTTGGTAGACTGCCTCGTCGGGAAAGAAACCGGAACTAAGTACAGGGGACTTGCACCCCACAAGATCACGCCCATGTTGGGCGTACTGCACCGAAGTCGGCGATGGTTCGGTTTTCTAGTTTCTTGCAAATTTCTATCGCTGTCCCGGTAATTTGAACCGTTCCCCTACTCGACCAACGCCTATCGAAGCGACCCTGGTATGAGCACTGTTGACGACAACAAGGAAACCTCTGACCCGGCATCGAAGCCACGCCCGGTTTCGATCACAGTCCTTGCATGGTTCCTCATTATCGGCGGTGTGCTATTCCTGCTGATGAAACCACTTACATGGTCCGAATTTGCCTTTGAACGAAACTTATGGAACACATTCTCGAAGGGTGCGTCACTAGTTTGTGGCATTGGACTTCTCGGAATGCGCCGATGGGCTGTGGTGCTGTATTTCGGACTATTCACGCTAAACTGCGTTTTAATTTACACTTGGCCACCGAATAAATTGGTGCTGGAACAATACTCCCGCCCCGGTCCTGTCGTGCTTATGATGATCATACCGGCGATCGTCGCCGCAATTACTTTGCCGCGATGGAACGAAATGCGATGGTGACCACATGACCAAATGCAGGGGAACCATGAAATGCACGTGAGGACGGGTGGTCGGTTTTCTCGTCTGCTTGCAAGTCTTTCGCCCGTCCCACGTGATTTCCAACGTTCTGGCACTCGGAACTACGCAAAGTTGATCCTCTCCATTACAGCATGGACATCCGAATGAACATGAGTTCTCTCCCCCTGCTCTTACCGATAGCGACGCTAGTTGTCGTGGCGATCGGGCAGCTAGACGCGGGTGATTATCACGCTAGTGGATACTCGAAAGGACCGCATATCGAAAGTGGATACTTTGGCGGTGACTTTGACTTCTCCGTTGAGGCGCAACCCACATCAGAGACTGAACGACGATTTCTTTCGCTCCTAATCTCAACTCGTGATCTTAACCAGCCAACCCTCGCGTTCAGCATTATTCGCGATAACACCATTGCCAAGGCTGAAGTGACAGATGCCTACTACAGCAAAACGCACGGAGTCGCCGCCTGGACATTTCGAGTCACGATAGACGGGCACCCTACAACTCTCATCTACCAAGTTAAAGACAACGGTGACGGTAAATTCACAGATGTACTTGCGATTGCCAACCGCGCGATCAATTTACATGAGGGACGGTTGATTGTGATCGGAACACTCGATGACGAGGGTGCCCTCGACCGAGTCTCACAAACAGGTTGTCGGGATGACATGAAGTTCATCGTGAAAATGAAACAGCGCTTCCGTCGGGATCTCAACGCATTCAATGCGGATATGGACGACTGGGAGCCAGAACCATGAAATGCACGGGAGAACGGGTGGTCCGTTTTTTCGTCTGCTTGCAAGTCAATCGCCGCCACCCGCAAAACCCGACCGTTACCCTACTGAAATGCGACACCTCACTCTCCTCGCCGTCGTGGCCATGATGGCCGGATGTATTGGCGACTCAGCCCTGCCGGTTGTGTCATCGACACCGTTACCGGGGACTAATGCTACGGTGGACCTTGGAGGTCCGGATCCCAAAGGGCGTTACCACTACTACATTCAATCTCCAAGCGGTAAATTTACGCACCGGTTCCTCGGACCACTGCCAACCAAAACCTCAACGCCTGCTTCTGTCCAAACGCTCACCGATGGTCAGATTCGCATACAATGGGGACCGGATGAACGTGTCTACTGCATTGTTAATGTCGACAACGCAACTATCGTTCGTGACACGAACCGAGCAAACCCGGAGAATGTCCGGACCGACACAATAGCTTCCCCTGCTTCCCAAGAATCGACCTTTCACACTAACAACGATGGGTAACCACTGCGTGAACCGGAGCACGCGAGCTGAGCGATTTGGCCGTTAGAAACTTTCCCGCGCGTTCCCGGTTACGCGTACCGTTCGTCGAGCAAAAGACCATCATCATACGCAACGATTCGGTTGAATTTCACTTTGGACCAACGCATACATGACATACTCGCTGTTGGGCGACCTGGGCGTGAGACCGACCGTGCAATTGAGACAGTTGCCCTCGGTGTACGTTGTGCTGACGAACTTGGCGATCGACATTTTGACTCCTGCCATCTTTTGCCCGGGCTTTACCGTGAACCGGATGGCATCGCTCATCATGTGCTCGATGGCCTTGGTATTACGCTTCAACAAATCGACGACGCGGTATCCGCGCGCGACCACATTTCTACCGACGCCGATTTCACGATTGACGACGATATTCGTCTCGTGTTCTCGAACGCATTTGCCGCCGCCGACGAAATGTGGCACAGCTATATCGGCACCGAACACTTAATGATTGGCGTTGTCGCGGACGGAACCAAATCTGCTAGGATGTTGGCTGAATTTGGGTACACCGGATCCCAGGTGACGAAGGAGGTCCACGACATCCTTGGATGCTTCGGCGTCTTCAAATGGATACCGGTCGTGCTCCGCAGATTGCGGCCACGACGAACCATGTGATGCAACGAAGGACGGGTGGTGCCTTTCTCGTCTGCTTGCAAGTCTTTCGCCCGTCCTCGCTGATCACCAACGTTCGCCGACCGAAGCATTTGAGGCATTGCTAGATACGCGCAAATGAATGATCCTGAGAATCCATACACGCCTCCATCAACAGCAGACATTCGGTCAGTGCATCGCTTGCATTTGCTGTTTGTTTTTGCTTCTGTGCTTACCGGATTCCTTGCCGCGTTCGCTGGTTTGGCTACAATTGCAACAGCTTACACCAACTTTAGATACGGCTCGGCAGTTGGCGTCCCATTGTGGATTTCCTTGTTGGTCATTGGAGTTTTCGGCTTGAGCACGTGCGGGCTGGCATACGCGACGCGGTCCTGGCTTAGAGATCGGCCGGGCCCCGCATTGCTACTCCTGATCGCAAGTGTTCTCCTCTTCTTCACTGGCCAACCGATCGGCGAGTGGCTGTTGTCGCGGTAACGTCACGGCGGGAAAACCAAGATGGCGGATAACCATCGCGTGAACCGGAGAACGCGAGCTAAGCGATTTGTCCGTTAGAAACTTTCCCGCGTGTTCCCGGTTACGCGTAACGTTGAACCTAATCGCTTCTCTCCGGTGCATTTCTGGGTATGCAACCTGGTCTTGATTGACACGCATCCTGCGTGAGAAAGTGTTGGCGTCCCTGCCAACTCCGTTCCTTCAATCGCTTGACCGATTACTCTGTCCTGTCGGACATGCAGTCTGCCGCGCGATCGCGCGTGCGTCCCATCTCAGCTTGGATGGCAATGCGTGGGCCCGGGGACAACTCAACGGAGCCCTCGCCGAGCGGGCGACGGTTAAAATGGTTGTAGGACTTGCGCTTTTCTGTTTCGCAAGCACTGTGGAATGCTTCCGCACACTGAACTCTCGGAGTGCGATGTTTCCATCCTGCTTTGAGACAAATGCAATGACTTCCTCCGACAAGCATCCCTGCCAGCTGATTCGCCGAATGGCCGAGGACATGCTCATCCGAAACATGGCCCCCGCGACCATCAAGGCCTACACCTACCACGCCAGAAGGTTTGCCGGCTTCATCGGTAAACCGCTCGACGAGGCAACCGTCGAAGACGTTAGAACCTTCCAGCTTTACCTGATCCAAGAGAAGAAGGTCGCCTATAGCTCATTCAACCAAGCCGCCAGAGCTTGCTGGGAATAGCGGCGCGCTACGGTTTCTGTACAAGCACACCATCCGGGTCCCTTGGCCCGTCGCGATGGTTCCCTTCGGGAAACGGCCCAAGACCTTGCCGATCGTGCTCAGCCGTCACGAAATCGACAAGCTGCTTCAATGCACGCCCAACCTGAAACACCGAACCTTCCTGATGACGCTCTACTCGGCCGCACTCCGGTTCTCCGAAGCAGCCCACCTAAGGATCGCCGACCTCGATTCGGATCGGATGATGATTCATGTCCGACACGCCAAGGGAGCCAAGGATCGGCTCGTGCCGCTCTCGCCAAGACTCTTGACCGAGTTGAGGGTTTACTGGAAGAAGTACAGGCCGGCCGACCTGCTGTTCCCCGGCAACTCAGCGACCAAGACCTACGCCGACACGTCGATTCAAAAAGCCATGAAACGGTCTGCCGAGAAAGCGGGAATCAAGAAACGGGTGTATACGCATGTGCTCAGGCACTCTTACGCGACCGGACTGCTAGAAGCCGGCGTGGACTTGCTGACGATCAGCAAGTTGCTCGGGCACGCAAGTTTCGTCACGACGATGATCTACCTGCACTGCCGACGCGAGCACCTGCACAGTGTCCCCAGCCCACTGGATTGGTTGCCGGTGAAACAACTGCCAACGTATCAACCGCCCCAAGAGAACAACGGAAACCCGGAGACCAACAGCCCAAGCTAAGTCTCACCGAGATCCTGCGGCTGCCCGTGGTGGTATGCCGAACTTCGACACGAGTCGCATCGGAAGTTCTGGGCGGAGTCCTATGGAGAGGACTTTCACGATTGGTACCTGCAAACTCAGGTAGAAAGTGCAAAGGAACGCGAGCAAGATCGCCCACCGGCGATTCAGCTGTCGCTACCCGGCCTTGCCGCTTCCCGGGCATACCAAGAATCGTATCTGGTAGACTCTTACTAGCGAATCAGGCGTCCTGATTCGCTTCCCCGCCCACCCCAGTGCGGCGACAAAGTTCAACGCACGATCTATGCATGCACCTCCATAGATCGCAATTCGTTCGCCGACTGGGCACTCACCAGCCTATGACGCTGCGGATTTCCAGGCGTTTTGCCCCAGAGTTCCAACGCTTTCGCCAGGCCGTTTCCGTGGTACAATGGATCAAACCTTAAACAGAGGGCAACCCCATGACACTGCAAGAATCTCTCCGCGCTTTACCGCCAGACCAGAAACTCGCGATTGTAACGGAACTTTGGAACGACTTAGCTGTTTCCGCACCGCTGACGCTGCCGTCCGATGAACTTGCAGAAATGCAACGACGACGTGACGAAATGCTAGCAGACCCGTCGATTGCGATTGATTCCGACGAGGTTTGGCGACGTGTCGATGGCGACTGAACGCTACCATCCGCTTTTCGCCGTTGATCTCGCAGATGCCTGTCTGCACTACGATACGATTGGCCCCGACCTTGGCAATCGTTTTCGCGCGAACGTCCGCTCAATCATTCGATCCGTTGCTGAACGTCCAGAATCGTTTGGCAAAGTGGGTGGTGACTTCCGTGGTGCTTTAGTTGATCGCTTTCCCTACGTCGTTGTCTTTGCCGTTGATGGCAACATCCCTTCGATTTTTGGTCTTCGACATGCCGCATCTGACCGTTGCGACTGGTTCACCCGATCTATGCCCGGCGCAAACGGATAACCAGCCGAATCGGGATTGGGGCCCGGTTGTCCGGGGCCCCTCCCACACCACCTTGCATGCGGGACCGCACGAGGTAGGTCGGCAAGAGTCTTTCGGCTTTTGGACTGTTTCGGTAAGCGTCGTTGCTCCCACGTACAACCGGGGCGAACGCCCAAACGGCTCACATGATGATGCCCGATCATTCCTGCCGAGGAGGTCGAGTATGAGTTTCAAATCAGCGCGTCGCCGCGATGACCCAAGCCATTGGACCGACCGCTTCGCCGCTAAGAGATTGCCCTCCGGCAACGGCTCCTTCGCGAGATGAAGTCGAACCGTGCTTGCTCGTTCCCTTCAGGCCTTCGTCGACCACCGGGGCCGACTACGATGCCCTCTGCTGACTTCTCTCTGCACGGGCATACGTTGCCGCATTCCGCCCCGCCTTTCGGGCAACCCCTACTCACGGGTACGCATCGAGATCTCCCCAAATAAGGGACGTCCTTGATCGCTCAAGAACACGTGATCTGTCCCCGCCCAAGTGCTTGATCTACCTCCGCTCAGAACTCCATCAAGGCATCCGCCGGGCTTCCGGTTCGGCTTCTCGATCAGTAGCCCACTGTGATCCAAGGGATCGCTCCGCGACGGGCCTAGAGTCGTCGGCCTCGTATCAAGTTTCTGTACGTCACCTGGTGGGTCTTGGCGAGAAGATGTCCAGCGACGATTCTTTGCTGGCTTACCGATCATCTTCGCAGGCTTCCTCCCCACGGTTTGTCACCTCCCCGCAGTTGCTCCGGGTGGCTTGGGGAATGGCCTCGTACTGTCTTTCTTCAGAGTTACATTTGGTAGACTGACTCCTCGAAAAAAACCGGAACGAAGTACAGGGGACTTGCACCCCATAAGATCACGCCCATGTCGGGCGTACTGCACACGGAGTCGGTCTTGCGAGCGATTTGGCAATGGACACCTTTCCCCCCCGCGCCCCGTGACGGGCACGATCATTTGATATGGATATGAATATCGCCAATCGCTTTCTCGTCTCCGCATGCTGTTTGCTCTGCGGCTGCGCTCCTGGGAGCGAATCAGCGCCGCTGGCGACCGTCTCAGTTGTGACGATGCTCGAATCAGTCAATGAGGCGAGGGTCATGTCTGTGTCGGACGTTGAAACCGTCGTCAACAATGCCGCGAGCTCAAAACGTGCAATCGTTTTTGTTTACGTGGGGTGGGCACCTATGCGTCCGCAACTCGACCGTTTCGCCGAACTTGCTATCCGGTGGGGCGAAATCCATCCGACTGATCCAATTGGATTCCATTTCGTTGACTTTACAAACGTGAGCAACGACTACCAGCCGCTTACGTCCCTTCCTGGGTGGCCCACACGCGAAGGGCGTCCGTATCCTGAACGATTAGGCGGATGGGGAGAACTTGTCTGGATTCGCAACGGTCGTATCGATCATATTCAGACGGCACTGGACTTTCCAACAGTTGACCCGCTCGTCCATCTGACCTCGAGCCTATTTGCGCACCAAACTTACAAATAACATTGCCGTGGACCAGAGTCGCAAGTTTTGGCAACGACAAAATCTTTCGACGCGTCCCGGTTACCGCCAGCGTTCGCCCGACGAAGTTGAAGACTTGAATCCGTACGATCCGCCCGAAGCAGACGACACTGGGCAACCTGTAGAGAAGTCCTCAGAGCAGCGGATAAGCATGCCGTTCCGTATCGGGCTTGGAATTTTCGCGGTGTTGATGTTCGCATGCACAATTGACGCAATCGTGGACTTGGCGATGCATTTCCAGTTATTGGCCGCATTGCAAATATTCATGGTGTGCGAATTGACCCAATTGATGGCGTCGCTTGCAATCACCGGCAGAGGCGGGTGGACTTTAAGCATTTACCTTTAGTCGCGTTTGCCTGCTTTGGTCAAGTAGACATCACCACTGCTTCACACCACCAAGAACCGCGGCGAACCATCCATGCAATCGAGCGGCGAAATCGGGCGTTTTAAAATGGAAGATAGACCGTCGCCGCCGGCTGATCGGAACCGTTCGTCGACCGGAGATTCGTTGACCCCTTACGCATCGTCCACGTCTATAGGTAAAACAAGCGAACGCAAGGCGTCCGCTCCGCAAAACGCCTGCCCGATTTGTGAGCAACGTTTTCCTCGGACACGACGTTACACAGCTTCATTTCGTTGCTCGAGGTGCGAAACAAGAATTGGTTTCAAGCCCCGACTCAAATACACCTTGCCGGCACTGATTGGCTGTTCCGTTCCCTGGATTGCTTTGTGGATCTGCGTGAAAAATGATCCCTCGCAGCTTTCGGTTCTAGGACTTTGGCTCATGGTGCCGCCAATTCCGACGTTCTTCGGAGCAATGTTCGTGTCTCAAGCATTCGGGAAGCCCACAGCATACAATGGTTTGTGGTGGGCCTCTGCTGATGTAGCGGACGCTTGGCGTTCAGAGTGGAAAAGTCACGACGAACCAAGCGATGGACGCTGAACCGCCGACAACGCGTTTTCAAATGGATGATCGATCGCGGCGGCCCGGTCATCGCAAACGTCCTGCCACTGAAAGCTTTCATGAGTGACACTTCCAAGCGAAAACAGGAGTCTCGCGTGACCTACGGTTCGGAAGTGGACTGGACCGAAGTTCAGCGAGTAGAACGCGATATTTGCCTGCTGTACCATCAGTTGGCCGATTACTCGTACATCATGGGGGACCTCTGTTACGGCGATGTATTCTCGCTTCCCTACTGGGAGTATCTGCAGATAGAAGAATTGGAATCCGATCAGGCCGTTTCATTTGCGACGGATGCTTGGTCATGCTCTACGCCATGGCACTCGATGTTCTAGACGACAGCGGAAACTACTTGACGATGGATCGCGATCGTTACAACGCTATTAAAAGTGCCGTGGATTGCCTACAACCCAATGGCCACGATACGGATCGGCTTGCATCCGCTTTGAAGAAATTGTTTCAAGAGATCGATCGCAACCCCTCGAAAATGGAGGGGTCGGTATATTTAATGGACGAAGTTACCGATATGACATGGGTCCACGAACACTTCGTTCAACGCTATTTCACTGAACGAGCAAGTAGGTTCCCGCAGAGATGACAAAACGTCCCGCAGATCCAGTACAGCCATCGCAAAGCAGAACAATCCGATGCACGGGAGCGGCGAAGTCACGTTGTTTGACAATGGAAACTCCCTCGCCGCCGCCCCGTGATCAGTGACGTTCCGGCATCCAAAAAACTCGTGCTCAGCGAAGCGGTGCTCGTACTCGTGATCGGAACCAGCCCTTGTGTCCGCGCAAACATTTGGCCACGAACGCCTCGACGCTTACCGACTCTCGATCGACTAGTGGTCTGTCAGGACTTGTTTGTAGGGTAGTGGACGAGGCCACGAGTCCTGAACCGGCGTCAAATCCAAGGACTCGTGGCCTCGTCCACTACGATCAACCCTAACTTTTAACTTTGACGGACCACTAGAATTCTTGGACGGTTGGCCGAACGACGATTTCGTTGACGTCCACGTCAGCCGGTTGCGAAATGGCGTAGGCAATCGCGTCGGTGATCGCGGTTGGTGAAATTGCCATCTTGTACATCTCATCGACGGTTTGTGAACTGGCGCCGTGGGAGGTTCCCTGCTTCAGTTCCGTGTCGATCAATCCCGGCAGGATGGTCGTGGTGCGGATCGCTCCGCCGACCTCTGTTCGCAGACCTTCGCTGATCGCACGAACCGCGAATTTTGTTCCGCTGTAAACGGCACCGCCACCCACCACTTTCAGTCCCGCGACAGAACTGATGTTGATGAAATGCCCGGTGCCTTGACTTTGAAAAATCGGCAAACCAGCGGCAATGCCATACAGCACACCCTTGATGTTGATGTCGATCATGCGTTCCCATTCGTCAACCTTCAGCTCGCTGAGCGGGGCGATCGACATGAGGCCTGCGTTGTTGATGACAACATCGACGCGGCCGAACGCATCAACGGCTTTGTTGACCAGTGCCTGCACTTGCTCGACATCGGTCACGTCCGTTGCGAGTGCTTCCGCTTTGCCGCCATTTTGACGGATCTCGGACACGATGGCGTCCAGCCTTTCGATGCGGCGAGCTCCCAAAACGACCGCTGCGCCCTGGGAAGCCAAATGGCGGGCGGCGTCTTCACCAAGTCCACTGCTGGCTCCGGTGATAACAACCACTTTGCCTTCGATGTTCGTACTCATGCTGTTTCCTCGATTGGATTGTCTGGGATCGAATGCTTCTGCCGCTCGTGATTGTCGGCAAACGCTCGATTGAAATATGCAGAGGAGGCAACCGACCGCCAAAGCGGCCACCACAGACAACCCTGCGTCCAACCACAAACACGCAGCAGGAGGCGACCTCCAGCTCGTCGACTAGATCCAGTCGGGTTCCCAACCTTTGCGATACGGTTTGGTAACCCACTGCTGAGCGTCGGCGTGATTGGTGATCTTCATCGCCTCCGCGTCCCACTGCAGTTCTTGACCTGGGAACCGGATCCCGATGGTTCCCAGCAAGACCGTTTCTGTCAGCGGCCCCGCATAGTCGAAGTGCGAAGTTGTTTCTCCCATTCCTCGGCAAGCGTCCGCCCACTGGGTGTAGTGGTCGACCGAAGGGATCACCGGCAGATCCTCCGCAACGGATTGATCCGCACGATAAAGCACAGGCATCGCAACATGTGGAATCACCAACGATCCCTTTTCACCAACCAGTACCGATCCCGCGCCGGGAAGTTTCGCGTCATCGGGAAGGTGCGTCAGACGCTCACGCGGTGGCGACACACCGACACCGTCGTACCAAGTGACCGACAGCGTTGAATCCGCCGTGTACTGAGTCCCCGGAAACTCGTATTGCACCGTCGCTCGATCGGTCCAGGTCTCTGGCATCAATTCGGGTGCGTCGACGATCAGCTTCGTTGGCGACTGGATTTCCAAAGCTTTGAAGACCGGATCCAGGATGTGACAACCAAAGTCGCCCAACTGCCCTGTGCCGTAGGCTTGCCATCCTCGCCAATTGAACGGGTGATACATACCAATCTTGTAGGGACGTTCCGCAGCCACGCCTTGCCACAAATCCCAGCGAACATTCGCGGGAACCGGATCGCTGCCGCTTGGACGCGGAATGTTTCGCGGCCAGGAGGGGCTTCCACCTTGCCACGAGTGCACCTCGCGAACCTTGCCAATCATTCCTTCATGAACAAGGTGGACCGCGGTGCGATACGCCGAGTGGGATTGAATTTGATTGCACATCTGAGTCACCACCTCAAACTTCTTGGCTGCCTTTTTCATCTGGCGAGCTTCCGTCACCGTGTGAGTCAGTGGCTTTTGACAGAAGACATGTTTCCCCAGCTGAATCGCCGGCAGGGAAATCGGTGCGTGCATGAAATCTGGCGTGGAGACCAGGACGCCTTGCAGATCATTGCCTTCATCCAGCAGTTTTCGCCAATCGGCGTAGCGCCGCGCCGATGCGAATCGTTCTGCGGCCTGGCCAAGGTGCTTGGGCGAACTATCAATGTCGCACAAACCGATCACGTCCACCTGCGGGCTGGCGGCGACACCTAGCAAATCGCTCCAGCCTTTCCCGCCGGTTCCAACACTCGCGATCTGAAGCCGTTCATTGGCTCCGTGAACACGCGAATACTGCGTTGCAGAGAGAGTGATTGCGGTTCCGGCAATCGCAGTGGACTTCAAAAACGAACGTCGATTCTTGACATCGCGCATGGCAAGTTTCCATTCAAGGCGGGGGGAGGGAAGGTAGGCAGGCAATCGCCGCGGCGACTGGGATCTGCATGATACCTCATCTTCCGGCCTCAGGAGTGCAACCAGATCCACGGCTGAAAACTTGGATCGCGTTGGTCGACGGCTTCCCTCAGAAACACGGTCGCCCGCGGGAAACGCGAATCCAATGGGTGTCTGTCCGAACGCTTGGCAAGCCGAACGGCTGAGCAGGCAAGCCACATGGATGAAGAAGTGTCCCATGCGAACGAAAAAAAAGCCGGCGAGGTGAATTCACCTCGCCGGCTTCGATCATGTGATCAGCTAGCAGTGGGACGGGAACTGAATCAGCGGTTCAGTTCGATCCCGAACGTTCCACCTACCGCCAAGAAGCTTTGGTCGGATGATCCGATCTCGGTCAGTGCATCGTCTCGGTGGGAGGCTCGTCCAAGCCCCTTGGCCAAGTCGAAGATTTGGAATCCACCTCGAACATGAATCATGTTGGTCAGCTGATATCCCAGATCGGCTCGCACGTCGTATCCGATGAAGAAGGTGTCATCGCGGTAGTGCTCGACCTTGCTCTCGGTGCGGTAGAACGACGTGACGTCTGAGTCAGAACCGAAACCATCGTAGAACGTGTTGTCGGCCACTGCGTATTTCGACGCATGCTGAAGGTTGACACCGCTGAAGGCCCGGAACTCCGCCGAATAGCGGAAGCGGTTGACAAACTTGAAGTATCGAAAACCGAGTTGCATCGTGTACATCTCGTTGTCAACTTTGGTAATGTCCTGGTCCAATCGTTCATACGCATCGTCGCTGACACCAAGGTCGACGAAGTATGGGTTCTCGGTCAGTTCCGTTGTTCCCGTGAGAATCGCCGCACCGTCTTCACGAGTCCGTGAGTACCTGCGTGTCACCGCTTGGTCGTCCAATGTGAGGAACCGGACACCGACCATCGGCTCGAGGATTCCACCGTAGTGATACGGTTCCATTCGCCAAGTCTTGTTGATTTCGTAGCTGTCGTATTCGACGAAGTTGGTCGAGCGACCGATTTCGTAGAACCGCGTGTCGTAACCAAAGTTATTGTTGTCGTCGGTGAGCACGTTGGTGCCAAACTGGCCGCCGGGGAATTCCGGATCCCCCTCCAACTGACTCACATTGAGGCGGTTGATACGCTCAGCTTGAGTGTATTCAGCCGCATGAATGTCCAGATCCGACCAGCCGAACAACCAACCGTTGTCCTCTCGCGGCTTCATGTAGCCAAACTCGTAGCGATTTCCCTCGCCAATATCGAGTTGGTACTCGCCACTGTCGCCTCCGACAGTTGTCGCTTCACCCTCAGGGCGTTTGCCCCACAAGTGCAGCTTGTCATAAGTTCCGAACCAGCCCGTGTGAGCCCGTTTTTTCGGTTTTGCATCCACGATGTCAGCATCGTAGATTGGTTCAAACCACTGAAAGTCAGGGTCAAACGCGAAAGGGTCCGCCAATGCATGTTCCTGGGCGGACACCGAAGCGCCACCAGCAAAAACCGCCAGGGCTGCCAATAGTTTTGCAGTCAGCTTCCGTACCGACATCGTTGTTCCACCGTCATGCTAGGAGTTGCCGTCACGTTCAATTGAGAACTGGCTCAACCAACGTCACTGCTGATCACTGTTAAGTCCCGCCGCCGCCCCACTTTCTGAGCAAACCGCATTGGGTTGTGCCGGTAGTATCGGTTCGTCTGATCGAAAAGGCTTAGCCAGATTGCTGGTCAAAACGGTAAAACCTTCAAAAACTGATCCACCGAACCTTTCGTTTCGAACGTCATTGCTCCCCCAGCCGGCATATTCCCCCCGTTTCTGTGGGCATTTCGCCAACCAGTGAAGGCTGGCCGTTTTCGAATTGATCTTGTTGTCGGAACGCATGGCCCGGCACAATCCCGCCATGCTGACGTCCCCTTCCGAATCGCTTTCCACGGCCGATACGCCGAACCCCTTCTCAATTGCCTTGCCTCCCGCCGGTGGAGCCAAGCAAAGGTTCGTGCATGCCTTGCAATTCCTGGCGATTGCTGCCGGAGTGACTGCCATCTGGTTGTTGGCCACGGTCTACGGCAAACAGTATCTGTTGAACCAACTCGTTCAAGAGTTGCCAACGCTCGACGCCACCGAGAAAAGCGATCGGTTGATGCAGATCGCGGGGTTTGGAATCGAAGCCATCCTTCCCCTGTCCAGCAGCTTGATGGACGACGAGGACGCCGTCTCGGAAGTTGCCTTTGGTTTGCTGAACCAATTGCAAAACGATTGGACGACTCTCTCCCCGGAATTGGCCGCCCGATCACACCAAAAACTGATCGAAGGCATTCGCGCGAACTTGCAAACGAGAACACGCGCCGAATGGACCTCCCGGCAAACCGCTCGGTCGCGTTCTCTGCTTCGGCAAACCATGCTGGAGTTTGCCGGCACGGAAACACTCGGCGAGTCGGAAGTGGACGAAGAAGTCCGACAACTGATCGCATCCGTGTCACAATCGTCACGCGAGACGTTGACACAACTTGATCAACCGACGATGACACTTGCCAAAACGCCGGTCACAACAGCCGACGTCAACGAAATGCCCAGTGCCGACACGGAATCCATGTGGACCGACTGGCCACCATCACGTCCCGTCGAAATCATTCGCTCGGGAACGTCAAACACTCAAGCAGTCCAGGTCCGCGAAACGGCCACTCGATTGCAGACGCAACCGTCCAACGCTTCGCAACAAGGATCCAACGTCCAGTTGGAAAGCGTCCCCGAGGGGGTCACGGTTCCTTTGACACAGGTCCCCGGTTCACCGGACGCGTCACTCGCACAGCAACTCACCGAAGGGCCGCGTCTGGCAAAGTCCACCGACGGACGAGTCCTACGGGTCAACGCGGAACTGACCGGGTCACCGTTCACCGCCATGGATGATCAAACCATCTTGCAACACTTGGGAAACCCCAACGCGTCGCTGGCCGAACAAGCTCGTGCAGAATTGATCGAACGCGGTTTTTCGAAGGTTCAATTGGAATTCGGGACAGCGATCGCCGTCGCAGAACCCAACGATCGGATCACGTTGATCGATTCGATGCTGCAATCCGGAGGTCTCAACGCTTGGCCTTGGCTGTCGATGCTGCTGGACGATTCCGATCGCCACGTTCGATTGCATGTGATCACAATCCTGGCACCATCGAAGAACCGAACGGTCCAGCAACGCCTGCACGAACGCTTAAAAGTCGAATCCGACCTTCACGTTGCGACCAAGATTCGCAAGGTCCTCGACCTCCGCGGAAACTGATCAACAGCCCGCCAACAGGGCATGCCTCACAAGGCGGCCCCATCGACGATTCAGTGGGCTTGGAAACCTGTATTCAATCCTCTAAAGCGGAGCGAATTTCAGCAGGGCGGTTGGTGGTGATGCTCTCAAAACCGAGGCCGACCAATTGTTTGGCAACCGCAGGTTCATCGATGGTCCAACCATGAATGCCACACCCCGCCGACCGAACGGCATCGCAGAAGTCCTGGCTTAGAACCGGACCAAGCAAGTCGGCTTTGACTTGCGTTCCAAACCCTGTCGCATCGGTTGCCTTCAGGCTCTTCCGAACGCCATCGACCCCTGGGGTCCAACTGCCGTTGGCTTGCTTCTTGTACGAGGTCAACCAATTGCAGTCGTAAGGCATCATCTCACGAGCCTGACGAACAACTTCCTGATTGAAGCAAATGATCGTGATCTGCTCGGGTTTGAGTGAGCAATCTTCCAATTGTTTCTTCAATGTTGGCAGGATCTCAGGCCCACATTTAATTTCGATGAAGATTCCCTTCCCATCGGGCACGGTGGCCATCACTTCTCCCAAAGTTGGGATTCGTTCGCCGGAGTAGCGTTCATGTTTCCAAGCACCGAAGTCGAGCTTGCGAAGCTGCTCCAGCGTCGCCTCGGCGACCGTCAACGATGAGCCAGGCGAGGTCCGCGTGGTCGTCTTGTCGTGCAAGCAAACGATCTCGCCGTCAGACGACAGATAGAAATCGCCCTCGATCGCGTCCGCGTTTTCTTCCCACGCTAAATGGAACGCAGACAGCGTGTTTTCCGGTGCCATATGAGACGCGCCCCGGTGGGCCACAATCATTGGCGTCGATTTTGGCGGCCTCACATTTTCGTTGGCGTCCACCATTTGCGGCGAAACCCCACTGAGACACGCGAACAAAGAAAAAGCCGCCGCGAAACGAGTCGCGACGGCGAAGAGAGTTGTGTCAATCAAAGTCATCTTGAATCAGTCCCACCACCATTGGCCGGGCGCCAATTGTTCTGGCCCCGAGGAATGTTTGACCTGCACGTGCTGGCCTTCAGTGTCGATTGTGACGTGGTCTTTCTTCAGTGCAATCCGGGGCTGAACGTTCACGCCGCCTCCCAATGGAGTCATCAAAGTGTTGCCTCGCCAGATCGCATTCACAGCGGTTTCGACCTTTTCAGGTGCGGTGTAAGTCTGCACGCTGACCTTGCTTTCGTCACCCAAAACTGGCATCGCCCAGTTGGCTTGACCGTAGAAGTCTTGCTCGTGGATGTAAGCGGCTGCGATCGAAAGATCGATCAACTGACGCAGTTCTGCGTACACGCGAACTCGGTCAGCAATCTGGTTGTACTTTTCGCTGAACTCTTTCGTGAACGCTTGGCTGGCTCGGTTCACGCGGCCTGTGCCAACGCGAGCACCGTCACCTTGGACACGTTCGTTGGCGCCAACCAACTGAACACCACGCTCATTGATTCGCATGGCCAGGTTGTCTTCGCTGACCGAGACACCGTCATAATTGGGTTGGAAGTACCAACGTTCCATCGAGTTCGCGGAGACGGTCACGGGATTGGTGCGTGAGACATAACTGCGGACGGGAACCGGCAATTGTTCCAAACCAATGCCGATCAACTTCATTCGGTAATCGGCTTCCACCAACACACGAGCGAAGTGACTGGCCGCTGGGATGCCTTCGATCGTAACGGTTTGAAGCCCCAAGTTTTCCTTCAGGCCGCGAACGAGCTGCAAGGTGTCACCGCGACCGGCACGCCCACCAACTCGCATCAGGAACTGCTGCATCCGCTGCAAGCCTTCCGGGGTTGGGTCAATCGAAACCGAAATCACTCGAGCCGGTTTGCCTTGAGGTGGGAAGGCTCGCAATGCAACCACGACGTCTTCCAACAAAACACTGGGACGTCCCGACTGCATGCCGACAAAGCGATCAGTCGCATCCGCCACGTAACCTTCGGCTGGCCCCGCCAGAACGATGTCGTTTGTTTCGGGATAGAAGAACACGTACTGAACCGAGGTCAGCCCAGCCATCGCCAGCATTTCAGCTGGCAGCGGCCGATCAGCTTCGACGTACTCGGAAATCGCTGCTTCGAGGCGATTCAGCGAAACCTTTCTCAGCTCGCTGGTTTCCATCGACTCGCCAGGAGTCGCATTGGCTCGCGATTGCATCCATTGCTGCCGAGCCAATCGTGGGTCGATCGTCCGGACTTTCAACACGCCGGTCGCATCGACGTCGACACCAGCAGGCTGGCTGCCGAAGTTATTGGTGGTGTCTCCGCCATCGCCGCCGTCTTGGCCGAAGCTGGAGGGAGCCAACGCAATCGCCAACAACGCTGCGAACGCGAAACTGGCCAAGGTGCGAATTCGAGAGTGGCGATCGATCAGTCGCATCGGTGGATTCTTTTGCAGAGAAGAACGTCGAGAGTGAGAATGAGGGCCGTCGTCGATCGGATCTCGACCGGCAGCCGAACCCCAGTCTAATAACGCGATCGGAAAACCTCAATGAAATTCCGGAGCGCCATTTCCTTCCCCGGGACTGGACTCTCCCCGGCGGACTCCGTCGGCCCAACGAAAATCTCTTTTGGGAGTCTCCCTGGAGGCAACGGCCCTCCATCGCAACGACAGCGTCCACGGCCCCAAGGCACCGGATTCCCCGTGCATTTCGGTGCATTCCCGCCCAATCAGGCCGCTTTCGGGAGGGATGGATGGCGAGAATGAGACGGATGCAGCGGTTGCGCCAACGGAGAGGGAAAGTGTATGGAGCCAATTGGTGGCAGCAATCGTCCCTTGGGCCTTTTCGCCCCGCCCCAGTCATTTACACTGCTGGCCCCCGCGTGAGCCGCTGCGGCACGCTTGGATCGCCGCAAACCGGGCCATCACGCCCCCATCTAACACACGAACAAAAGTACAGCTATGAGTGGTGATTGTGATTTCGGCCTGATTGGTCTGGCCGTCATGGGCGAAAATCTGGCCTTGAACGTTGAGAGCCGCGGCTACAAAGTCGCTGTCTACAACCGCACCACGTCCAAAGTTGACGCTTTGATGGAAGGTCGTGCGAAGGGCAAGAACTTCGTCGGCTGTCACTCGATCGAAGAATTCGTCAAATCAGTCAAACGGCCTCGCAAGTTGATGATGCTGGTCAAAGCCGGCCCAGCCGTGGACGCCTTGATCGAGCAACTTCTGCCGCATTGCGAACCCGGCGACATCATCATCGATGGTGGCAACGAGTACTACGTCAACACGGAACGTCGCACCAAACAGGTCGAAGAAGCTGGCATGCTGTACGTTGGCTGCGGCGTCAGCGGTGGTGAAGAAGGTGCTCTCAAAGGTCCTTCGCTGATGCCCGGCGGAAGTGCTGCAGCATGGCCTCACATCAAAGAGATGTTCCAATCGATCGCAGCCAAGGTCGGTCCCAACAACGACATCCCTTGTTGTGAATGGCTGGGTGCCGGCGGTGCGGGGAACTACGTCAAAATGGTTCACAACGGCATTGAATACGGCGACATGCAGTTGATCTGCGAAGCCTATCAATTGCTGAAAGAACTCGGCGGCTTGTCCAACGACGAACTGTACGACGTGTTCGATGATTGGAACCGTGGTGAGCTGCAAAGCTATTTGATCGAGATCACCCGCGACATCTTCAGCGTCAAAGACGACCAAGGCGGCGACGGATTCCTCGTCGACCAAATCATGGACGTCGCCGGCGCCAAGGGCACAGGCAAATGGATGAGCCAATTGGCTCTCGACCTGG
Source organism: Rhodopirellula islandica (assembly GCF_001027925.1). Lineage (NCBI taxonomy): Bacteria > Pseudomonadati > Planctomycetota > Planctomycetia > Pirellulales > Pirellulaceae > Rhodopirellula > Rhodopirellula islandica. The sequence goes on from NZ_LECT01000043.1 coordinate 29,040, forward strand.
GTGTCCCCAGCACGCTGGTCACGACCGCCGTGTTCGCTCGCGGATTGTCAGCCCAAAAGGAAGCCCGGACACGCGCCAGCAAAACCCTCAACGGTCCAGCTGAAACAGCCAACCCAGAAATGCGTGCGATTGCCGAATCTTTGGTCGGTGACCGTGCGGAATTCGTCGAAGCGGTTCGCCAAGCCCTCTACGCTTCGAAGATCGTTTCCTACGCCCAAGGCTTTGTTCAATTGCAAGCCGCGTCGGCCGAGCACAACTGGGGCCTCGACTACGGAGCCGCCGCCCTGCTGTGGCGAGGTGGTTGCATCATCCGTGCTCAATTCCTGGATCGCATCAAAGAAGCCTTCGACGCCGATCCCAACTTGGAAAACCTGTTGTTGGCCAAGTACTTCGAAGACGCTGTCGAAAACGCGCAAGCGAAATGGCGAAAAGTCATTGCCGTGGCTTCGGTCATGGGAATTCCCGTTCCCGCGTTCAGCACCGCGCTCTGCTACTACGATGGCTACCGCCTGGAACGCTTGCCAGCCAACCTGCTACAAGCCCAACGCGATTACTTTGGTGCTCACACCTACCAACGCTTGGACAAAGAAGGTGCCTTCCACAGCGAGTGGATTCAGCTTCGCAAAGAGCCCAAGGCTTAGTTTGCAAGGGGCAAACGATTGTTGCCCCAGCAATTGATCCAACGCAGAAAAGGTCGGCTCCACGCCGGCCTTTTTTCGTGTGTGCAAAGAAGTAGGCAGCGACGTAGAAGTAGGCCGGACCAAGCGAAGCGTCGTTCCGGCAACTGATATTCCTTTGCCGAATCGGCAACCGATGCCCAACCATTCCCGCCTGCTACCGGGCGATCCACGCTACTCCACTGGCAAGCTGACGCGAACCACCGTCTCGCCCCACTCGACCTTCAAGCTGGCCTGCGTGGCAATCGACTGAGCCAGTTGCTCGAGCGTCTGCTTGGTCGCATCGAGACTCACCAACGTTTGGCTGCGGAGGCTGGCTTCGTCATCGACGACCAACTTTTTGGCAGCCGCACCGGCGAATTGCAGCAGCACTTCGCGGGCTGGTTTATTCAACAGTTTCAAGTCATAGGTGGCGTCGCGGCCGGCCGCGGCCACTTGAGCGGGAGCAGGTGCCGCCGCCCACTGAGTCGCCAACGCGGCACGGTGCCCAGCTGGATGCGTGTGGATCCGCAACATCTTTTTGCGCGTCTTCGGATCCCGCCCGGATCGAAACGATGCCATCGCATCGACCGCCCGAACGGCTCGCCGCAACTCCGCCTCGCTGCTTTCATCGGCGCCATTGCTTTCCAGCGGGTAGACCATCAGGAAGCGAGTGTCTCGCCAATTTGATTGGTCGTCGCCGATGACCCGCACCGCTTCTGGCAGCACCCCATCCTTGGATCGCAATCGCTGCAGCGGCGTTCCTGGGCGGGCAGACATTCGAAACTCCGCCAATGCCAATGAGGCCACGTGCCATGGATCGACTTGTTGAAATTTGCCCGCAGGCCAGACGTCATGCGGCAACCATCCGAGCCCTTGGTCCTGTTTTTCACCCCCTGTTTCCGCGCCGCCGTTTGCCTGCCGGCCGGCCGCCACGTGAAGGACCGAACCGAGAGCGGTTTCGGATGCAGTGCCACGAGGCCACTCCAGATCGATGACCTGCGGCTTGGCCGAACTCACCAGGTTGCCAAGCGTCCGATCAATCCATTCGGGTCGCCCGACCAGCAAAATTCCCGGGATCGGAAAAGCTTCCCATCCCAGTGGACGCGTCAGTTGGGTCACCGCCTGCGCAGCGGAGCCTCCCGCCAAATTCAGAGACACTATTTTCCCGGGATCAACCTCGCCATCACGCCACCAGGTCCAGGGGCGACCTGGGCTGCCCGAACTCACCTGAGCGACAATCTGGTCGATGGCCTCGTCCGCCGATTGGCCGTCGAGCGTCACCGTGATCACAGTTCGCGTGAACACGGCGGCCTGAAGAGGCGTGTCCGATGGTGGCTGACTGAACGCCGATAAAGGCGACGCGACGAAAAAAACCACGCCCCAAAACCAAAGTGCAGAACGGCCTTGGTAAAAATTCCCCAGGAACTTTCCCGACGGTTTTCGCGGGTGACCCGAAACGTCGAGGACCGCAAGATCCAGCTCCTTTTCGCAATGACATCTGCTGTCAGCGAGGGGAAGACAAAGCGGGAGAAGCGGTTGGGATAGCATCCGACGATCCGTGGAGTTGGAAAGTTCTTTTGGTGTGCCGTCTTGCCCGACAGCTTGATCGGTCTAACATCGAGAAGTCAAACCACAGCAGCCAAAATACCAGTGAATCGCCGGCATCGCCCCGTTTGACCCGCCCAATCCTCCCAGACCCTCCCGACCAGCCCAAGGTGGAATCGAACGTGACAGCTCCCATCGTCCACACGACTCGCCTGGTCGCTGCATATCGGCGATACCTTGGCTCAGCGGACGCTCCCCGATTCGCGCACGATGTCGATGAGCACTACACATCGGCAACTTTGACCGCCCTGCTTTCGCGAGGCGAAGTCGAGCACCGCCGGGCTGCCGCGTTGGCTCTGGGCATGTTGGGCGACCGCCACTGCGTCGATTTTTTGGGCCGAGCCCTCTCGGACGTGGATCGCGGGGTGCGTTTGGTTGCCGATGATTCCTTTCACTCTGTGATCGTTCGTGACGCCGCGCCGCTGCATCACCAAAAACTGCTCCGCGTCATTCATCTGAATGATGGTGGCGAATACGCTGCGGCGCTTTCACCTGTCATGGTGCTGATCGACCAAGCCCCTTTGTACGCCGAAGCTCATCACCAGCTGGCGATTTGCTGGCACGGTTTGGAAGACTTCGAAAAAGCCGAGTCGGCGTACCAATCCTGCTTGTGGCACTGCCGGTTCCACTACACCGCTTGGCAAAGCCTGGCCAAGGTGCGTGCTCTCTTGGGGAAACCCACCAAGGCACTTGATGCGTTGAACCGTTGCTTGGACATCAATCCCGACGTCGAAACCGCTCGCATGCAACGCCGAGTCATTCGTCGTCGGATGCGTCAAAGCGACGTTTAGACAAGCGTCCTCTTCAATCATCGCCCCGGCTGGATAGTAGGAAGAAGTTTTGATCCAAGATGACACCTTGGTTGGCGGTTTGGCGCTGTTGATCGCAGCCCTGACAACCTCGATCGCCATCGGCCCCTGGATGGCTCCGTATCAAATTCGCTCGATCGCCGCGATTCAAAAACGTTACGGCTCGATCGCCGCGAGAGGCGTCTGGCTTCTGATCGCGTTTTTGTCAGCGGTTTCTGGCGCCGCCATTTTAAGCGGGATTCGGCCGAGCTATGCGTCGCCGCCTGCGACGCTCAACCAGAACCAATGAAGCGGTCGGCTCCCATCGGTTGAAACAACGGAAACCTGCGTTCCATCGTGCTTCGCCGCCCCAAGACAGGCCCTCTCAACCGCAGCCGATTTCAGGCCAGTCGGGCCACCCCCCTCCCCAAAAGATCTCTTGACATTGGGGTGAAGTGCTATTAGTTCTGGATTTCAGGTCATTCATTTGGCCCCTTTCGAAGCTGAATCACTTTCGAAGTCTGAACAAGGGGAATGATGCCGTGGCGACTGAACACACACCTGAAAAACGATCCGCACTCGATCGCTTTCTAAGCGGTTTGAGTGAATCCATTTTCCAAACCAAGTTGGGCGTCGCGGACGTTCAGTTGATCGGATACGTCAGCGACCTGATGCTGCGATTCGTTCGCATCGACGCGGTTCACAAGATGCGACGTGGCGACGGCCGGCCGGCAACGGAAGTCTTCCAGTTGCTATGCGAAGCGGAACGCCGAATGGGAATTGCCAAACGAGAGGTCCATCGCCACATCGGTGACGTGACCCTGTTCTGGGCGGGGATGTTCCCTGAATCGGTGCGTGGCGATGGCAAGGATTCGCCTGACCAACTGCTGAACTATTTCCAGCACGGCAAGCGATCTTACAAAATCGCTTCGACGATCCAAGCGGATGAATCACGACCGCCGTGTGACCTGCTCGATCGACTGAGCGACCAATTTGAATTGTGCGCTTACGGCTTGCGTGAGATTCGCCGAGAAATGGACGAGGCTGAACCGGGCGAGCAATTGTTGCTGTCTTGATGCAGCCCCATTCATGGGCGAACCAGGTCACCGGAAACCCGGCGGACCGCAATTGAACACCGACGCCGCAAACTACTTGCGGCGTGCTTTGGTCTTGCGACTCTTCCGTTTCAATTGTCGCTCACGAACCGCGATCACCTCTTCACGATCCGTGGTTTCGCGATCCCGAGCAATGCAGGCGAGTTCCCAGGATTCGTCCTCGCCATATCGATTGAAGGCGAAACTGATTTTTCTGCGTCGGCCGTCTTCCGTTTTCCAAGACGCACAATAGGCTTGGTACTCGCAACCGGGATACCGATTATCAACCGAGTGAGCCAGATGAACCCCCACCTTCCCGGTGGTATTCCGACTGGTCAGCTTGTCTTTGGTGGAATTGTTCGCGGGACCGAGAACCTCCAGCAACGCCGCATGGCTTTGCTTGGCCAACTGCAATGCCTTGCGTTTTCCACCGCACATTGTGTCGGAGTAGTACTCGGAATTTCTCACGCCATCGCGGCAAACTCGAACCACATAGCCTTTGGAATTGTTTTTTTCGACACGGGTGATACCAGGAGCAACCGTGATCGCGGTGGTGGGAGTCGTTGCCATCTTGCTGTTGAATTGTTCTTTTAGAGGTCAGCGGATCGAACGAAGATCAATTCTCACTCCGAATTAACCACGTCCTGCGCCCAACTTAGTTCCCTTTTTGAATCTCGCAACTGTTTTGAACCAACACATCATTTTGGGGCTGTGGCCCATCGCTGGCGTCACCACCGTTGGCGTGACTCGTGAACACGCAATTGCCACAATTCGAACTGCGATCGAAGCCGGCATCCGGCAATTCGACACAGCCTACAGCTATGGCCTGCAGGGGGAGGCGGACGAACGTCTGGGGGCGGCCCTCCAAGACCTCGATGCGTCCACCCGCAAGGAAATCCAGATTATCGGAAAAGTGGGTCAACGCTACAACGAAGACGGAGTCCGTGTGAATGATGGGCGTCCAGAAACGCTGGTCGTTGACGCAGAAAACTCGCTTCGACGCATCGGCATTCGTTGCTTTGACACCCTGATGTTGCACTGTGTCGACGAAGAAGTTCCGATCCAGGCCAGTGCCTGGGCGCTGCAACGCTTGATGCAGCGTGGCATGGCGAAACGCGTGGGGGTGTGCAACGCCACCCCAGAACAGCGAGCTGAATTTGCAAGCGTGATTCCGTGCTCGGCGATTCAGTGCCCACTCAACGGGCTGCAGCAAGAAACGCTTTCCACTGTGATTCCTGATGCCAAAGAGAACGACTGCGACGTGTGGGTCTACTGGACGCTGATGAAAGGATTGCTAGCCGGAAAGATTGAGCGGGACCATGTCTTTGCCGAAGGCGACAGTCGTCCAAACTATCCCATTTTTCAAGGGGAAGCTCGCCAGCGAGCCCACGACATTGTCGATCAACTGAAGCTGATCGCGGCGGACACCGGTCGCTCGGTTGCCAATCTTTCAATCTCTTGGGCGGTCTCACAGCCTGGTGTCACGGCCGCTTTGGTCGGCGCTCACCGCCCGGAACAGATCGCGGACTTTGCAACGGCTGGCCCCCTGCCCAAAGCCGTTCGACGTCAGGTCAAGGAACTGTTTGCTACTTCCAGCGATTCGACGGCGGAATGAACGCATCAAGTGGTTTCAACACGTGCCCGTTCGTTTCCGCAGCAAATCGAAAACCGAGTTCGGCGATGGCGTCGGCGGCCTGAACCAACGGCTCACGATTGTTCAGTTTCAAGGTGACACCGCTGTAGATCAGCAGGATCTCTTCCAAGTGTTTGGAGGTGACCTTTTGCGAGACCGACAACAATCGTTTCGCGGCCCGGTCGGCTCGTTGTGCGGATGAGACACCGTACTTCGCTTTCTGAGTCGCTTGGGCGGTCGCCCGCAGGCTTGCTTCCAAGTCAGCGATCATGCCGCTGACAAACATGACTCGCAATCGGTCACGAGTGCTTGGATCGTTCGTTTGGCCGTCGGAATCGATGAAGTTGTGACGAAGAGAGCCTTGGCTCCAGGACACAAATTCGAAGTCCAGACTGCCGGTTGGGTGACCGCCGACGTTGACCAATTCTTCGTCCGCGGTGGTGTGACAACGCAAGCAACTTTGTGCAACCAAGTAGACATTGACCGGGTTTCGCATTCCCGCAGCGACACTTTGAGCCAATCGCTGTTGCCTGTGTTCGGGGGTTTCCATCGCACGCGTGACCTGTTCGCCACCATAGTCATGGTGCAGGTCCAACCATTGCTTGGCCGAACCATGACACGACTCACAGCTAACACCTTCGATCGCATGCACGTTGCCTGACGCGACGTCGACCTGTTGCGTGTAGTGACAATCGACACATCTCCCATCGTATTTGATCGAACTCACACCGAGCTTCGATGCGATTTCCTTTGCTTTCGGTCGACGATGAAGCTCCTCAAAGGTGCGGTTGTGTGGCGTCGCCTTCCAGACCTTGACTTCATTGGCGTGACACTTGACACAAGTTTCACTGCCCATGGTCAAGTGTGGGTCCACCGGTTTTGCCGCGGCCCCCTCAACACTCGATGCATCGACCACCGACGAAATCAGAACGCCACTCTGCGCAGGAGCCTTTTCGACCGGCATGGTGACGGATGCATCGAGTTCGACGGAAGACTTCTTCTCGGGCGACAGTTGCACCAAACCAAAGGTGGTCATGGCGACAACCAACCCCGTGATCACGGATGCAATGGGCAAGCGAGGGATGCAATGAGACATGCCGACACAATCGAAACAGCGGATGAAAATTGATTCAGTTGCTCAAATTTACAACATGAATTCACGCGGTTCGGTCGCCATCGTTCCCTCCTTGACGAACGTTCACCGGGGGGATTCGTTTGCCACAGTTGAATGGTGTGAGACAGATATTGCGGTTGACGCGAATGAACCGTTTTGGATATCGCCCAGGCAGGTTCTGCTCACACAAGACAGACGATGCATTCTCTGAGAGGGTGTTTGTTGTGTTGACGTTGTGAAACAGGAATTTGACTAGCGAGAGCCATCGAAACGCATTGAGAAGGATTCTCGGCGAACATCGATGAGCTTGTGATACACGCGGCAAGGAGGCCGTGGTGATCCAACTTCTGTGGAAAATGATCTGGGGCAATCAGTCCAAATCGCGTCGGCGATCGAGCCGATCCAGCGGTTCGATCCTGCGCTGGTTCACACCTGGCATCTCGGTCACCGGCGTGATTGCGATGGTCATCGCAGCGCTGACTGGACAGGTCAACTTACCGACCCTGGACTCGTTGCGAGGCAGTGAAGCACCCGTCTACGACGATCCGCTCGCTGCATCGTTGACGCCCGAGCAAATGGGCTCTCGAGGATACTCCGGAAATGCACCGATCGGTGACATTGCGCCGGTCAGCTTGATCACGCCTGCCAGCGACCGCAGCCAAAAGCCGGATGCCTCCATTCGCGTGGCGACCTTCAACATTCAAGTCTTCGGCAAAAGCAAATCGGAAAAACCCGAAGTGATGCGACGCCTGGCGCAAGTCTGCTTGCTGTTTGATGTCGTCGCCATCCAAGAAATCAAAGGCGACCCGGCACTTCCTATCAACGGGCTGCTTGACGAGGTCGCCAGCCTCGGTGGTCGCTACAACGCCACTGTCAGCGAGCCGCAGGGACGGACCACGCAGACGGAGCGATATGGATTCCTCTGGGACACTGATCGCATCGACCTGGTTTCGGGCTCCGACTACCTGGTCAACGATGAACTGGACCGAATGCATCGCGCACCGATGGTGGCCAGCTTTCAAACTCGTGTGACACCGACTCCGAATCGGATGCCATTTCGGTTCACGTTGATCAACGTTCACACTGACCCCGATGAAGTGGGGTCTCGCATGGGCGACTCACCCAAGAACGAAATGAACGTCTTGGACGATGTGTTTCACAGCGTCCGGATGTACGAGTACCAAAGCACTGGGGAAGAGGACTTTGTCTTGATGGGTGACCTCAACGTGGACACGCAGTGGTTGCTGGAAACCGGGCAGATCCCAAACGTGAAGTCCCTGGTCGGCGACCAACCAACCAACACACTGCAAACCAAGACTTACGACCATCTTCTGATCGACACGGCTACCACGCGAGAGTTCACCGGCCGCGCGGGCGTCTTGGATCTGAAATCCACGTTGCAGATTTCGGAAGAGGACGCACTCCGAGTCAGTGACCACATGCCGGTGTGGGCAGAGTTCAGCGTGTACGAGATTCCGCCTCGCTAGTCAGCCGACGCCTGCTGCGATGCAGCAGGCATGACGTCGAATCCAATCGACCTTCAAAAGTCGGAGGAACGACTCAGGCTTCTTGGTAAATCCGAACCGGTTGAGCTGGATACGTGAAGCGTCCATAGGTCATGTCGCAGATGTCCCACTTCTGATGCCCTTCGTCGTGCAAGATGGACTTGAGCACACGTTCGGACAGCAGCACGACGTCTCGCCACTCGTTGCTATCAAGCGTCACCAAACGAGCGTGGCGTTGCTCAGCGACATTGGCGGATTGCTCCAAGTGATTCGCCAACAACTTCTGTGCAGTGACGGACTCAAAGACCGACAGCGTGGCTTGATCGTTCGATCCGGAAGTTTGAAGATCCGGATAGGAATCATCCACACTGACCAGGCAATGGCCATCATCCAGCACACTGACCATTCGCAGGCGAACCTCGCCGTCCACTTCGTCGGTCATGCCGAGCACCAAGCTTTGGCAACCAACTTGGATGGTCACGGAACATGCCGCATCGCCGCGTCCGATTTCAACCAACAGAGGCTCTTCGAAGTCGGATTTTTGCCAATGCAGGCTGTGTTCCGTTGCCTCCGGAGATGCCACGGCGTTGGCGGGAACGCTCAGTCGTGGATCCAAGTATTTCCTTGAGTAACTGGCGTTTTTTTCGAGTGTCTCTTTGAGCTTGTCTTGTCGAACGCCCGTCGTTGCGAATTGTTCCGCGTCATCTTGGTTGGCTTTGGAAGCGCGTTTGCGTTTTGCCTTGCCTCTCGAGCGTCCCTTTTCCGGTGCAATCAATTCATCCAAGGATCTGGGCGAGAGCGCCAAACTGCGTTTGGTTTTCACACTTCCGCGGACGCCCAACCACAACGCGAGGCCAGCACATGCGGCGATGAACCCGGCGGCTTGCCACGCCCACGTGGATTGCGACTGCCCCAAACCACCGAGAACAAACGCCAGGCCGTAAGCGGCGACCAAGCAGAATGCACCGGCCAAAAAGGCGAGCATCCAAGTGACTCGGTTGCCACGACCTGATCGCATCGGCAGTCCAAACACCCCCACGATCGCAGCGATGGGACAAAACAGAATCCAAAGCCCCCAACCAGCTGAACTGCAGAACAACCATCCCGTTGTCATGGCCAATACGGATGCACCCACCCAAATGCCGGCGTTGGCTTTGGATTCCGTCAGCGAAATGGGATGCAGGGAATACTGATCCATCTCAGCCGACTTCAGAAATGGCGTTGGCAACGTGAGATCCAAGACTTCAGCCGCCTGAACGATCCAGTGGGAGGTGGGGTCTTCGGTGACGAAAGCCGTCAGAGTTCCGGTTGTCTGCACTTCATCGAGAGCATGGGCCGCAATCTCGCGTCCTGGTGTGAGCTTCAACGGTTGTGGAACCGAATCGCCAATGAATCCGCGAGGAACCACCTCGCCGCGAACCAGTTGGTCCATCATTTTTTTTGATCGTGGATGCTTGAGTGCATCGGCGATCGTTGACTTTGCCATCGCAACTTTGTCGCCGGACATCCAAGCTCGCATGCCCGTTCCAACCGGCAGCGTTTGCGTTGCGTCCGGGTCGGGTTCCAACATCGCGAATTCCAACTCATCGGTCGGTTCCATGATCGTTGCGTCGGTCAATCGAACAACCGATGACTCGCCGATCCCACGTTGCATCAATTCAGCGCAGGTCAGGTCGACCGGAACTTGCTCCGACAACAACGCGCGATGAAGCTTTGGGATCGCGACCAGAGTCCCACAAAAGAGTCCGGCCATAAACAAAACACTGCCAACTGCGGCACGTCGCGTGTTACGTCGTTTCGAGAAAGGCATCCGAGGCTACTCGTTGAATGGGCTGAAGCGTGGCCAATGGCCAATGGAAAAACGTGAGGGTGGGGAACGAACCATTCCATCCAAAACTTAGGTCGCACTCACGCTCGATGCCGTGCGGGGAGTCAAAGAAACCGCTATTTTGTGTCGCTGCAGGCAGATTTACCTACGTGATGGACGGCAAAAGGGAACCAAGCATGACGGAATCACCGAAACACAGTCAGGCGCTGACGTACTGGATTGCGGGCGCGATTGTGGCGGCGATCGCAGTTGCACTCATTGTTCCGAATTTCGCGACTCATTTCGAAATCGGCGGGGAACTGTTTCTACGAGCCTTGAAAATGATCGTGGTACCACTGGTATTCACGTCCGTTATGTGCGGCGTCTTGGGAATGGGCGATGTCCGGCAACTGGGACGCCCGGGCGCAGCCGCGATTGGGTACTACCTGTGCACCACGGTGCTGGCGGTCGTGATTGGGTTGATCACGGTCAACATCATTCGGCCAGGAGTCGGAACGGTCGATCCCGCCGTCATTGAGAGACTCGCGAGCGAAACGAGACTCCCCGAAGGACAAACCGAAGCACCTGGCATGGGAGTCGTGCTCGAGAACTTGGCGTTGATGCTGATCAGCGACAACCTCTTTGCCGCCGCCGCAGACACTCAATTGCTGCCCATCATCGTGTTCGCGATTGCGATCGCCGCCTTGATGACGACCATGATCGACCGCGTCGGTGCCATCACGACTCTGGTCACCGAAGCCAACGACCTGCTGCTGCGGTTTGTCATGGCGCTGATGAAGGTCGCACCGCTCGGCATCTTCTGCCTCGTGACGGCTCGGTTCGGCAAGGCTCAAGCGGACGGGCGGTTCATTGAAGAAATCAGCCAAATCGGTTGGTACTTTGCGGCCGTGGTCATTGGCTTGGCCGTCCACGCGTTTGTGGTTTTGCCACTGATCTACTACTTGGTCACCAAGAAGAACCCGTACTCGTACATGGCTGCCATGAGCCAAGCGTTGCTGACGGCATTCTCCACCGCCAGCTCGTCCGCAACGTTGCCGGTGACGCTGGAGTGCGCCGAGTCAGCAGGCGTCTCCAAACGCTCCACCGAATTCGTGATCCCCTTGGGAGCCACGATCAACATGGACGGAACCGCGCTTTACGAAGCCGCCGCTGCGATCTTCATCGCTCAAGCGATTGGTTTCGACCTGACACTCTCGGACCAATTGATCATTGCCGTCACCGCGACCCTGGCGGCAATCGGTGCCGCCGGAATTCCAGAAGCCGGATTGGTCACCATGCTGATTGTCCTGGGAGCTGTGGGGCTGCCGCTGGAGTACCTGGGATTGATTCTGGCAGTGGACTGGTTGCTCGACCGTTTCCGCACTGCGGTCAACGTTCTGGGCGACAGCATTGGTGCGGCGGTCGTTGGCACCACAATTCCCGATCCCGAACCGTCGCCGGTGAACTGACCCAGCAGTCGCGGTCGGCATGCGGCCCGTGGAAGAAATGCTGATCTTCACTCAGGCCTTCGAATCGCGTGCGATCTGGACCAGTCATGGTCTTTTGCCTTCCATCCGCCGTATAATCTTGGCATGAAAGATCATCGGTTCATCTTGCGTGGTTTCCGGCTCAGGGGAGGCTCCGTCTGGGAGCGACCGCTGTGGTGCTTGCTGCTTGGACTGCTGGGTTTGATGCCGCTTCACTTCGGTTGGGGCCAAGCGGCCAATTCGCCACAAATCGGCGTGTTGATCAACGTTCCGTCGCCGCTGTCCAGCCGTGACGTGGATCAAATCCTGGCCCGTCTATCTCAACTGGCCGTCGCCTCCGAACGCGGTGATGCCCTGGACAGCGGCCGAACCACGGCGGTCTTGCGGCTCAGCTCGACGGGCGATGGCCTCACCCCTCGCGTTTCTCGACAGTCGGATGGCAACCAAGAGCGATCGACTGATGTTCCGCCCTCCGCGGCCGGATCCACCGAGTTCGAGGACGCCCTGAAACTGGCACGGGCGATTTCCAGTTCGGAGCTCAATCGCGTCCGGGTGGTTGCCTGGATCGATGGAGACGTGAGCGGGCATGACGTGCTGCTCCCGCTCGCTTCAGAGACGCTGCTGGTTTCCGCCTCGAGTTCACTCGGCGATGCCGGGCGATTTGAGGCGCAGCCCGACGAGACCATCGCGGTGCTGTACCAGTCCATCGCTCGCCGTCGAGCGTTGATTCCTCCCGAACTGGTGGAGGGTTTGGTGGATTCCGGCCAAGAAGTCGCGAAGGTCAACCAGATTGACGGTGAATCAAGCTTCCTGGCGGGAGAAGCCCTGCAAACCGCTCGAGCAGACGGTCGCATTGTGTCCGAAACCACGCTGGCGAGCGCGGGCGAACCCCTCGTGCTGGACGCAGACCAGCTTCGACAAATTCGGGCGGCAGCGGCAATCGTTGACACCGAAGAATCTGTCGCTGATTGGCTGGAACTGGCCCGCCTGCAAAGCGAGGACTCCCGCTCCATGAACCAAGCCGTCGGACGCCTGATTCGAGTGACGGGCAACATCACCGGATCCCGCGTCCGCCGATGGCAAAGCAATCTGGCCGCCACGATCGACTCACCGGATGTGAACACCTGGCTGGTTGCCATTGATTCGCCTGGCGGAAACCTGACTCGCAGCGCCTCCCTCGCAGCGACACTTGCCGACCCCGGTCCCGTCATCCAGGCTGTCGGTGGCCTCGTCACCGGCGAAGCACGCGGTGATGCAGCACTGATCGCACTTGCGTGCCAACCGTTGCTGATGTCGCCCGAAGCGACGATCGGTGGAAGCGGCGCAGATGCGATGTCACCCGCTGATGTGCAGCGACAATCAGAATTGATCAACTTGGTCGCGGAATCCACCGGCCGCAGCGTTGCTCTCCTTCGCGGGTTGCTGGACCCTTCTATTTCGGTGCATCGATACGTTCACCGCCGAACAGGACGAGTCCGATACGCAACCTCAGAACAAATTCGCCAAGAAACGAGTCCCGACCGAGACTCAGACGCCCCGCCCCCAGACAATCCGAACGCCAACGCTGAAGGACCCGCCATTGAAAGCAATGCGAGTGACTGGCAACGGATGGAAAAGATCGAATTGGCCGCCGGCCTGAACGCTTCCCAAGCAATGGAACTGGGGCTGGCCGAAGGCACCGCCCCGTCATTGCAAGAAGCTTCCGCAGCAATCGGTTTGCCGGCCGTTCCACCTGAACTTTCCGACCGCGGGCTGGTCCGCTGGGTCGAGCGTTTGGGAAGCCAAACGGGACTCGCAGTGACCCTGCTGGTCGTTGGATTCATGATGCTGTCGATCGAAGCCAGCGCCCCCGGCCTGGGGTTGCCTGGGTTCATTTCGATGGTTTGTTTCGCGTTCTTCTTTTGGATCAAGTACCTGGCGGGGACCGCGGAGTGGGCTGAATTGCTCGCCTTCGGATTGGGGCTGGCGTGCATCGGGATCGAGATATTTGTGCTGCCCGGCTTTGGTATTTTTGGCGTGGGTGGCCTGATCCTGACGTCAATTGGCGTGATGCTGATGAGCCAAACGTTCGTTGTCCCCCAGAACGCTTACCAACTCGGGGAACTGACTCGAGGTCTCTGGGTGGCGTTGGGAGGTCTGGGCGGATGCGTCCTGGGAATGATCCTGGTCCGGATGTACTTGCCCCAAGCGGCTCTCGCGACGGGGTTGTCCATGGGAGTTCCTGAACCTCACCTCGACGAATCCGAACGATTGACACACTACGACGACCTGCTCGGGCAAACCGGAGAAGCCACCACCCCACTGCGTCCCAGCGGCAAGGCAAAATTCGGCGAGACAATCGTCCCGGTCGTCAGCGATGCCACCGCGATTGACGCGGGCCAGTCCATTCGGGTCATCCAGGTTCTCGGGAACCGAATCACCGTCGAGGCGGTGGATTGATGCCCGTTCTCTACACACTTGGATTGCTGGTTCTGTTTCTGACGCTGGTGATTGCTGAAATCATCGTGCCCAGCGGCGGCCTGCTGAGCCTGTTCGCGGTTGCGGCCGCGATCACCGCGGTGCTGATCGCGTTCACTGTCAGCCTGAACTTTGGGCTGGCGGTCGTTCTTGGACTGCTGGTGCTCACCCCGATCCTACTCAGCATCATCTTGCGACTCTGGCCGCAAACCGGCGTCGGCAAAGAAATCCTGAACCGCCGTGGGCCGAACTCAGAAAGCTCGGTACCCATCGCAACCGCACCCGACGGAACGCCGCTGAACGAACTGGTGGGGCGCTACGGCGTCGCAGCCTCGGACTTACTACCGGCAGGGCGAATCATCGTGGACGACCACAAGGTCGACGCCGTCAGCACCGGAATGCCCATCGACCGCGGGCAGCCCGTCAAGGTCGTCCGGGTCCAAGCAGGAAAATTGCAAGTGCGATCAGCGAGCGTCGAAGAGAGCCAAGCCATCAAACACTCAGCAACGGCCAACGCGTCGACCTCACCCAGCGAATCCAATTCCGCCAAAACGCTCGATGAAGTCAATCTAGACGACCTGGAAATCTAGCCCCTTGCCGTTGCCAATCGGCCCCAGTCAAACGGAAGCCTTGCGACACCAACGCAAAAAAAACGGCACCCCGAAGGATGCCGTTTCGTTTGACCTAGCGAACAAACCGTCTCTTAGTTTTCTTCGTCGCTGTAGACGTACTCGGGGAACGGAACATTGCTGCTCTTGCCACGAGGTGTCAGCAACGCTTGGTAAGCACGATAGTCGATGTTGTCTGGAATGAACCGAGTCCCACCGTCTGCCATGGCAACGTTGACACCGTCGACGTGAGCCGACGAAGGACGAGCAAGCTGGGCTGCGTTGCCGGTCGACATCTGAAGATTGAAAATCTCGTCGGAGACCGATGTTCCGCCGCCATTGATTTTGTAGAAGCTCAAGACAGCATTTGGAACCTGAGGACCGGCATTTCCGTTTTTGTTCCAGAAAGAAGCCAAGGCGGCATCCGAGTTCTTCGGGTCAGCGTAGTGCCAAACCATCCCGTGAACATAACGAGCATTTTCAACCGAAAACACAACGTCGTTGTGAGCTGGATCAGCCAGAGTCACGTTGCTGGCGTTGATGAATCCAGCACGACTCCAAGGAAGGGCTTGAACGCTTTCGGCGAACAGCATGGTGTTACCAGCACCGTCTTTGAAGTCGTCCAAACGAACCTTGGGACCTTCGTACTCATGAACGCCATCGCCGCGCGAGTTGATGCTCGTCACGTTGTACTTGCAATTGAATACGCCGTTGGCTCGGTCCTGAGACTCACCGAAAACGCTCGATCCAGAAGGAGCGGCCAAGAAACCCGATGGGCCAGTCGTATGGCACAGGCCGTTGTTAGCGATGTAGCTGTTCTTCGCGTAGTCACCAACAGCAACGGGATTGCTAGGGCACTGCATCAGCGCCAGGTTAGGAGCGGCCAACGAGTGAAAACCATCGCCAGAAGCACCGCTGGTGGCTTCATGCTCAGCACCAGACACATTGGTGTGAAGGATCGGGTAACGATCCTCACTCCAATGCTCGTAAGTGGGTTGTGCGTCGAGCCATGGCAACAATGCAACTGCCCAAGTCCCGATCTTCATGTGAGGAGCGAGTGCGGCACCCGAGTTACTTGGATCCGATGGATCGATGTAGCTGTCGTGACGGCCGAAGCTTTGAACATAACCGGGCAGTTCGCCCTTGGAGTTCGCGTATTGGATTGCCGCCAGAGAAAGGTTCTTGATTTGGGTGCTGCATTGATTGCGGCGGGCGGTTTCCCGTGCTGCGTTGACAGCAGGAATCAGCAGTCCCATCAAGATGCCGATGATGGCAATCACCACCAACAATTCGACGAGAGTGAAACCGGACGGTTTGGTTTTCATGGCGGTGTCCAAAGGCGAGGAGAAAAGAGACGACGCGATCCGGCAGTCGCCGGTCTGTTCGATCGCTAGCGTATGCATTATTCCAGGCGCGAGAGGGAATTGCAACTCAGAACCCCTTCCTGGCACTGGTGTGGGGCACGAAAGCACCAACTGGTGCGGGTCAACTCAACTTTTCCGGCTCTCAACGCCTTCGTGAGTGCCTTTCTGACAGTTTGGCCGCCAATCGATCAACGAATTCGCCCGAAACCAATCCCCCCCAAATGCGAGACGTTCTCAAAACGACGTCGATTCGCACGAATGAACGCTGGCTGTTTCACAGCAAATTCAGAAGAACGGTCGAAGATTTTCTGCCTGAAGCCGCCACGACAGAATCCCATTTGCAAGCATTGCCGAGCTGGACATTTTGGCGGATTGGATCGAGGGATCACGAATGTTGGGTTCGCGAAGCCCCTGCGAAGGCGACTGAACGCTGCTCCCGGCACACCAACCGCCGAACAAACGTCAACGCTTTCCCGGTGCGGATTCCTTCAGAAGCCGCCTTGGTCGACCGCGGCAGTCAACTCACGTTTCAGGATCTCATCGATTGGTTTGCGCTCAAAGAATTGATCGGCCAGATCATCGCGGTCACCAACCAACTTGGCTCGCTCGACCACATCCCGAATCTCATCAGCAGCGAGCGGTTGCTTCAGGACTCGTCCCAGCGGATGCGTGGTGTCGACTTGCGTGGTCGGCAGCAAGACATCGTTGACATCAATGACCGTTGCTTTGCCTCGTTCAATGGCACGACGCAAGCGAGAGATCTGCTTCAGACCGTCGTCGCGTTCCGCGTCATCAAAGTTGTCTTGGATGAACGCGTCGATCACGTCGAGTTCCCCGTACTGAGGAATGGGCAAACGCACCAAACGTTGCATCACGGCAGACGCTCTCTCTTGCGGATAATCCTCCGCTCGCATCTCTTTAATCGTCGTTTCCAACTGCTCGATGACGGACTTCTTTTCATCGGGTGGCAACAGACTCTGCTCGATGACGTCGACGTACCCGACCAATGTTCGGACAGCGACCTCTGTTCGTTTCTGAAACAGCACCCAAGTGGTGACGCCACAAAACACAAACGACACAATCCCCATCAGCAATGTGCATGCAATCGCGATCGGCATGCACCCCGGCTCTTGCTGTTCGGGCGTGCTCGTCGAACGCGAACTGGATTCGGCACCGGCACCGGACGGGGCCGATGCCGGTGAGTTTTCATCGTTGGTGGAACTCACAGGTTGAATTCAATCTTCAGGATTTTGAATTTCAACTTTCCGGCCGGCACATCGACCTCAGCCACTTCGCCAACCTTCTTGCCGACCAAGCCTTGGCCGAACGGACTGGTCACCAGAATCTTGCCGCTGTCGTAATCTTCATCGCCAGCGCCCACCAAGGTGAACTGTTCTTCGTCACCATAGGCGACGTCTTCCACCGTCACGGTGCAGCCAAACACAACTTCGTCTTTGGGCAACGACGAGACATCAATGATCGACGCACGCGCGATCTTGTCGCGGAGTTCGTTGATCTTCGCCATCAACATGCCCTGGTTCTCGCGCTGAGCGTGATACTCCGCGTTCTCTTTCAAGTCACCTTCTTCGCGAGCCTCTGCGATTTTCTGCACGATCATCGGCATTTCTTCGTTTTCCATGCGATTGATCTCGGCCTTGATCTTGTTGTAGCCCTCTCGGGTCATTGGCACCAATTCGACCATTTCGCGATCCTACGTGTGTTTGGCTGGAGACATAAAAAAAGAAACCTTCCCCGAGGGAAAGGTTCGTTCGCAATCCCGAATTGTCGGCCAGTCTGATTGAAAAGTCCAGTCCCAGTCGCCACGCGATCTGCAATCAGGCACTTTGAGAGAACGCCCAAACAAAGAAGTCGTCTCAATCCTCAAATCGATACGACTGCCCCATGTGCCGTTCCGGGCTGGGCTGAGACGAATCACGGTCGTCCAAGTATTCCACCGGCGCATCGCCAGGCTCACCTTCATGCGGCAATCCAATCTCCTCGTTCATCCAGCGGCCCAAATCAATCAGCTGGCACCGCTCGGAACAAAATGGCATCGCAGGCGTCTCATCTGAAAGAAAACGGCGATGGCACGTGGGGCAATTGACTTTGACAGGCGGCTGCATGGGAGGATCCTCGTTGAATCTGGTTGGTCGTTCAGCATCAGTGTTTTCAAGTCACAAGCCTCCTTCTGGGTCGGAAAGGGACTCCTTCCGCAGGAGGGCTTGTTACAATCGCCTCAAGCGATGCTCAGCGGAATTCCCTGCTCATTTTGGCAAGGTTCGATTGACCGAACTCGAATCACAATCCCGGCAAACGTTCGACTGCATCGCCGTCGTCAACCAAACTGGCTTTCCCACGTCCTTTCGTCAAGCTCGTCCGATGCAAACCAACTGCCATCGCCTCCGCAGCCACCTGCTGGACTGCCGACCGAACCAGGCGTCGCGTTCTGCGAACGCGCATAAATCAACGAGTTTCAACTGCATTCGAACGGGTTGCTTGATCGTGGCCTTCGGTTGGTTGGCGACATTCCCCCTTTCAAAACTACCCGCCCAAACGTTGCTCGCCGAAGACGATCCTTCCGAACAAACGTCAGCCGACACGCCGCAGGTGACTCGCTATTCCGCCAGTGTCGAAGCGAAGGCGGAAAAGATTCTTCAAGAAACGGGCCTCCGGCGCAGCGGTAAATCGCTCATCGCCAATGAGTCCGCTGACATCGCCCGAGCCATGACCGCTCTCTCCAAGCAACGACGTGAATTGACGTTGGAACAAAAAGAACTGAACGGCTTGCTCGCTCAAGTCCAGCAAATCAACGATCAAATTCGCAACTTGGAAACCCAAGACGGTGAACTGAATCTGCAATTGGCTCGCGTCGCTGGAAACGACGTCGCATCCAACAACCGAATCGTCGCCTTGATCAACGCCAACCGAACTCGTGTCGGCCAGTTCCGATCACAGCGAACCAAAACACAAGAACTGGCCAATCAACAGCGTTCGGAGTTGAACTCGAAAGAGGCCGCCTACGCCGAGTCCGTCTTTCAAATTCGCAAGGACTTGAACACCATGCGTGTTTCAATCTCCGAAAAGCTGGAAGACCCCAAGGTCAAAATCGCGATTCAGGTCATGAATGCGAACCAAGGGATCCCGGCATCGATCTCGGCAGAGGACATCTTGCAAACGATCGAACTTCGACTGGCAAAGGTCGAACAAGAGGTTTTCTCGGAATCGATTCCGCTGGAAATTGAACGCAACGGATCCCTGTACGTGACCGTCAGCGTCAACAACCAACCCGTCCGCATGGTCGTCGACAGCGGCGCCACGCTGGTGACATTGCCGGCAGAAATCGCGAAAGAGCTTCAAATCGAAATCCCGACGGATGCTCCGCTGTTGCGTTTGGTGATGGCAAATGGCGATGAGATCTCAGCCAAACGCGTCAAGCTGGCCTCCGTCCGCGTCGGGCAATTCGAAGCCAAAGAGGTGTCGTGTGCGATCTTGGAACCGATCGCGTCCCGCGCTGACCCGATGCTGGGAATGAGCTACCTGGGCGAATTCAAATTTGAAATCGATGCCACTCAGAAGAGCCTGAGCATGCTGCGCGTCGAAACATCGCCCTGAGAAACTTGCATTGGCTCTCGCCAGCGGTGACAATGCTGCCCCACCCCGGCACCCACCCCGAGTTCGTCCCGCCGATCTCGTCCCTCCCTCCCAAAGCTCTCGCGATCGATTTGCGAACGCTTTTCCTGCCCCTTGCTTATGTGTACCAGGCTTCAAATTCCGCTCGGCATGATCGCGCCGGGACTGATCCTTTTGCTTGGCTCGCTCACTGTCTCTCCGTATTGCTACAGCGATGACAATGCCGAAGCAACAGATTCAATCGTCCCAACCCCCGTCGCCCTGACCTCGTTCGAAGACAGCGTTCGCCCGCTGTTGGTCACCTACTGCGGTGATTGCCATTCACCCGATGACGAAGAAGACCCGGTGGGCTTTTTAAAATCGATGACGACGGACGAGATTCAACTTCGCCGCGAGATCTGGTCGAGCGCCGCCGAGCAACTGCACAACCGAACGATGCCGCCTGCCGACGTGGCTCAACCCACCGAAGCAGAACGCCTGCAACTGTCTCAGTGGATCAGCCATCACCTGACCGCCACCGCGTGCGATGGAGACGAGTTCGCCGGGCGTCCGGTCCCACGCCGATTGAACCGAGACCAATACACACACGCGATCAACGAACTGACTGGTCTGGACTTTGATTTCGTCGAAACCTTCCCAGCCGACGGTGGCGGTGGCGAAGGCTTCAACAACAATGGCGAAACACTCTTCATGCCGCCCCTGTTGATGGAACGGTACCTGGAGGTTACGTCCGCTGTCATCGACCAAGCCATCGTGCTGAAGCCACGCGTCAGTGAATTCAAAACGCTTGCCGGCGCAGCCGACGCAAGGCATTCGTTGCTGAGCAGCACCGCCGAAACATTCGGGCTGTGGATCCGCTTGCCTCCGGATGCCCCCGAACAGACGCACGTCCAGGTTCGAGTCGACGGCATCGTCGCCGGAACACTGGCACCAAACGATCGACGCGATGGCCAGCACTGGATGACCGTCTCATTGCCAAAGGGACAACACGTCATTGCAGTCCGCACTTCACTCGCGGATGCAGATGCCACCGATGCAAATGCAACTGGCTCGAATGCACCACCGATCGAACAAGTCCGCCTGCTGCAGTTGCCTCGCGTGGAGTATCGCAAAGGCCAACAAGTCGAACGCGATCGACAAAAGATCTCCGAGATCGTTCGCGAATTCGCGAGCCAAAACGCGAAGACTCCCATCGATCAACTCCAGCAAAATTTCTCTCGTGAGTTCACCCAGCACGGCGGCGACTCGCTGCAGAAGCGATTGTCCGCCACCGCAAAAATCTTGGGGCTCTCGCCCGACCAAGATGCGCTCACACACGCCTTGTCGCGTGAAGATGCCAAGACGGCATTGTCACGGTTTGCCCGGAAGGCCTGGCGTCGCCCGATTGAGTCGTCCACGATCGATCGATGGATGCTCTTGTTCGATCATGTGGTCAAGCGTGGTGAAACACCACGGGCGGCCTTGCAGTTGGCCCTGCAAGCCGTTTTGACATCGCCTCATTTTCTTTACATCAGCGAAGCGGACGACGACGCGTCAGGCATCCATCCGATTTCGGACCTGGAACTCGCAACTCGGCTCTCGTTCTTCCTGTGGTACTCGCTGCCAGACGAGCGTCTGTTGAAACTGGCCGAACAAAATGAATTGAGTGTCCCCCAAACGCTTCACGAAGAAGTGAACCGAATGCTCGCTGACCCGCGATCGAAACGTTTCGCTGATGCCTTCGCAAGCCAATGGCTCGGAACGACGGCCGTCGGCAACACAGTCATCCCTGACACCAGCTTCTTCAAACCGGCCTACAACGATGAATTGGTCCGCGATCTTCGCGAACAGGTCGGACAAACCATGGCTTGGATGATTCGCGAAAATCGGCCGGTCACCGATTGGATTGATTCCAACACGGTCGTCGTCAACCATCGACTGGCGAAACACTATGGCATGGATCAAACCGCCCAGAAATGGAACGGCGACAAGAACGACTTCTTGCCCATCGAAACCGACAACGATCCCGAGTCATCGCGACGCGCCGGCGCATTGGGCCTGGGAGCCGTTCACATGCTGACCAGTTATTCGCGAAGGACCAGCCCTGTTCTTCGTGGAGCTTGGGTCTTGGAAACCATCTTTGGAACTCGAGTTCCCGCCCCTCCGCCGGACGTGCCATCGCTGCCCGGCGGTGAAAAGGAATCTGGCAAAACCACCGTCCGCGAGAGACTGGAACAACACCGTGAGAACCCCACCTGCGCAGCTTGTCACGATTTGATTGACCCAATTGGATTCGCTCTCGAAAACTTCGATGTGATCGGCCGTTGGCGTGATCGAGAACGTGGTCCCGAGAGCGAAGCAGCCTGGCAAGAGAAGGCGAAGAAGCATCCAGAAAAGCTGAAGAGCCTTCCCGAAATTGACAGTTCCGGCCGAATGCCAAGCGGTGAAACGTTTGACGGTGTCGATGAACTGAGGGCGGTGTTGATGGCTCGCCAAGAGGCTTTCCTGGACGAGTACATTCGCCGCATGCTTGGGTTCGCACTGGCACGCAGCCTGGAAGAAGCCGACGCCTGCACCATCGACTCCATTCGCAATCGATTGCTCGAGAACGATCTGCAAACTCGCGAATTGATTCACGCCATCATCCAAAGCGTTCCCTTTCAAAACCGAGGCTAGACAATGCTGATTCGAACCAAGCGAGCCCGCCTGTCACGACGTCGCCTGTTGCGTGGACTGTCGCAAGGCTCCGCGATCGGGATCAGCCTGCCCTGGCTGCATGCGATGGCCGGCGAGCCCGCAGATGATTCCACGCCAGCAGTGGACGAGAACGGCAAAGTCAAACCACTTGATCGGCCTCCCGTTCGCGCCGCGTTCCTGTTCATGCCCAACGGCGTGAACCCCGCGAACTGGACCCCCGAAGTGAAGGAGAACAGCGACCAGTTCGATCTCACCCCAATGCTCAAACCATTGGCAGACGTCCGCGACGAAGTCCTCTTGCTGGAGAATTTGCACCATCCCAACGTGAACATGCGGAATGGTCACTGGCCGAAAGTGCCCGCGTTCTTGTCGGGCGGTTTTGTGCTGCGAACGTCCGGTCGCGACATGGACACCGGAAGCATGTCGGCGGACCAATTCATCGCTTCCAAGCTCGGTTCCCACACGCCGCTTCCTAGTTTGGAATTGGGCGTCGATTCCGCGTACACCGGCGTCGACAATGTCGGTGGCGGTTTCACTCGGATCTACGGATCCCACATCGCCTGGCGTGACCGACACACACCGTTGCCCAACGAGATCGTTCCGCAACTCGCATTCGACCGATTGTTCCGTGGCGGGGCGGCGTCACCGCCCGTCTCCGGACTGAACTTGCATGACCCGCAGATCGCAAAATCACTCCAGCGAGACACAACCAGCGTGCTGGACATCGTCCTCGAAGACGCCCGTGGGTTGTCCCGACAACTCGGCAGTGAAGACCGTGCCAAACTGGACGAATACCTGCAAAGCGTACGCAGTGTCGAGCAACGCATTGAAGCCTCGATGAAGCCCCAACGGCGTTGGATCAACGAAGGCAAGATTGACGTCCCGCGACCTGGACCAGGTTTGCCCGAACAACACATCGAGCACGTTCGCTTGATGATGGACATCATGGTGCTGGCGTTTTGGACCGACTCCACTCGCGTGGCAACGTTCATGATGGGCAACGCTCAAACCGGCAGAAACTTTTCGTTCCTGGACGGCGTGAACAGTTCCTTCCATGGAATCTCACATCACCGCAACGAAGCCGACCGCATCGCTGAATACGAGCGAATCGGAACCTGGCACATCGAGCAATACGCTTACCTGATCGACCGCATGCGATCGCTCAAAGAAGGCGACACAACGCTGCTGGACAACTCGATGGTGATGTTTGGATCGACGATTCGAGACGGCAACAAACACGACATCGAAAACCTGCCGTTGCTGATGGCTGGCCGGGGCGGCGGTGCCATTCGCACCGGTCGGCGCCTGATCACCCCTGAAAAATCACGCTTGTGCAATCTGTATGTTTCGATGTTCAACGCGATGGGAATCGAGGCGGAACAATTCGGAACCAGCGACGGCAAGGTCGACCTGAGCTAAGCAGGTACGCATGTGTCATCGGGTATGTGAGCCGTTGGCGTTAGCCACGGTTTTCACGCACAACCGGGGCTAACGCCCAAACGGCTCACATGGTTGTGCTTGATCATTCCTGCCGACCTGCTTAACACCCGCCTTCGCTCTCCACCGCCAAACTCGGCGACCACCACCCGGGAGATCAGAACGACTCCGGGTAGATCACCAGTTCGACGCGGCGATTCGCGGCACGTCCAGCGGGAGTCGCGTTGTCTTGACGTGGGTTGTTGGAACCCTGAGCGACGGTGAACAACTGCTGAGCAGGCATGCCGCTCCGACGAGTCAGCCAATCCAGCACCGCACTCGTTTGAGCGGAGGTGAGCTGATGAGCACTGCCTGCGGCTCCTCCATACACCGGTGCATTGTCGGTGTAACCTTCGATGCCGATTCGCTGGCGAGGGAACACCGCCCGAATCTGAGCCGCGGTGGGGTCCAAGACCGATCCGGCGGAAGGTTGAAGTTGCCCGGTTCCTTGAGCAAACAATTGGTCGCTTGGCAAAATGACTCGGAGGACTTCGCCGTCTTGCTCCACCTTCAAACCACCGAGGTTCAAACGCCCCGCCATCTGGTTGAGGTTCGTGTTGGCGCGAATCGTCGCCCCGCCACGCATCTGAGCGGACGCCTGGAAACTCCGTGCTTGCGTTTGTGCGTCTTGAGCAACAATGCGAGCGGACTCGTACTGCTGCGTTGTGTCGGACAATTGCTTGCGAACCAAATTCAGTTCGTCACGGTAAACCTGGGCTTGCTGTTCGCTTTGTGCCAACTGAGTGGTGAGCTGGCGATTGTTGTCGTCGAGGAGCTGAACACGTCGGTTCAGTTCGGAGACCTGGGCTTGGATACCATTGACCGCGGTGGTGCTCGGTGGTGGTTGCCACACGGAGGTGCCCCCGCCCGCCAAGTACGGGTTTTGCGAGCAGCCGGTCGCAACGCAGGCCCACAAAAGTGTGACCGCGAGGAAAGCTGTTTCGGAGCGTTGACGCAGAACGTTCATGGCAGGGACGTTACGAAACGAAACCCATTGTTCACAACACTGATTCGAATTGAGTTGCGAAAAAATTCGCGGATTCGCTCAAGAATGCCCGCCCACGGAATCGCCTGAATTTCAGCAAGCTCGCCGGCAAGGTCAGCTTCAACGCTCCAGCACGGGCGAAAGCTCATCGTCGACCAGGAACCGGACGACTCGCTCGGTGTCCGACAAATCGTCCAACAACATCGTGGGTTCCGTCGGTGCCAGTTCTTCCCGCGAAAATTCGCCGGTGCTGACGGCCAGCGTTCTGGCCCCGATCGCTCGCCCGCACAACACGTCCGCCGGCGTATCACCGATCACGATGGTTTGCTGGTGAGCGTCCCCGTGCCGCCGAGCCACCCACGTCGCCGCTCGCCGTGCCATGTCGTCACGGTGCACGTCCAGGTCGCCTCCGATGATCCAGCGAACCCAGCGACGAATCTCGAAATACTCCAGTTTCTGTGTTGCCGTCTCAGGGAAATTCCCGGTCATGACAGCAATGTCCAGGTTCGGGACCAAATGCAGAGCTTGAAACAAAGGCAAGACACCCGGCAGCAGTGTGCCTCCCGAGCGACGCAGCTCACCCCCAAACAGGGATCCATAGCGACGTCGCAACCGACCGCAATTGGCGTCTGTCGGCGAAACCCTGTTCCGCTGCAACAATTCCACCATCAGACTGCGGTCCGTGCGGCCCGAAAATGAGATCTCGGTGTCTGGATTTTCAACTGAAAACTCTTGTTCAATCGCTTGCCGGAGCGCTCGATTCCCGCCACCCGCGGTCGTCAAAAGCGTCCCGTCGATGTCAAATAGCAGCACTCGCACGAAACCACTTCCCCTTCCTTCTCGTTGCCTTTCTAAGTCGTCGCATGAGTGTCCCAAACGTAGACCGGTCCCACCAGTCCAATGGTTCGGCGAATGAGTCAGCGAATCCTCCGGCAACGGTCGACGGCTTGGACAAAAGCGGTGAGCGAGTGCGAGAAATGTTTCGCCAGATCGCTCCCAGATACGATGCGATGAACCACCTGCTGTCGTTGAACATCGACAAGTGGTGGCGTCGCAAAGCGGTTCAGACGCTGAAGATCGAAGGCGATGCCCCCATCTTGGATCTGTGCTGCGGCACGGGAGACCTGGCAATCGCGATTGCCGATGCGGCCGGCCCGGACATCCAAGTCGTCGGCAGCGATTTCTGTCACGCGATGCTGGAAATTGCTCGCGACAAGGAAGCCGCTCGAGTGCGCGACACGGCGGGCGGTTCCGGGCGGCAAACGATTCCGTTCTTGGAAGCCGATTCGATGGCTCTGCCCTTCGATGACAACGCGTTCCAGTGCGTGACCGTCGCCTTCGGATTGCGAAACATCGCCGACACCGATCAAGGCTTGTCCGAAATGGCTCGCGTTTGCCAACCCGGTGGGCAAGTCCTGGTGCTGGAGTTCTCGCAGCCAACCCTGCCAGTTCTGAAGCAGACCTACAGCTTTTACTTCCGCCATGTCTTGCCTCGCATCGGCCAGTGGATGGCTCGCAACGACAAGTCCGCTTACGAGTACCTGCCCGAATCGGTGGGCAAATTTCCCTGCGGCGAAGCTCTTGCCGGACGGATGCGTGACATCGGTTTGCTCCATGTCACTTTCCGGCCGCTGACCCTGGGTGTCGCGACGATTTACGTTGGTGAAAAACCAGGCAGGACAACCACGCATGCCGAGCAAGCGGCTCAACGTGAAGACGAAGCCTTGGTGAGCACATGAGCGACGGACCGAAACGTCGACGACGGATCGTTCTGGCGATCACGGGAGCCTCCGGCGCCCCGATCGCGGTTCGACTGCTGCAAATCATGCGGCGGGACCCCAACGTCGAGGTGCATCTGACAATCAGCCCCAGTGGCGCGGCGGTGCTGCAACAAGAGATGGGACTGCAATTGAACCTGCGTGCGATCAACCTGAATGAATTGCTCGGCTGCGTTCCTGCGTGGGCCAGCGAACCAGCCCCGCAGTTCGACCCGATCGATTCCGGCGGCGATGACCGCCTGCACTATCACCAACACGATGACTACATGACGCCCATCGCCAGTGGGTCGTTCCTGACCGATGCCATGGTGCTCTGCCCATGCAGCGGCAGCACCTTGTCAGGCGTGGCCAGATCCGCCGCGTCAAACCTGATCCAACGCGCCGCCGAAGTGCACCTGAAAGAACACCGCAAACTGGTCGTCGTGCCGCGAGAAACCCCGATGAGCGTCCTGCAAATTGAGAACATGCATCGGCTGGCTGCCGCCGGCGCTGTGATCTTGCCCGCCATGCCGGGCTGGTATCACGACGTCCAACGACTCGAGGACTTGGTTGATTTCGTCGTCGCCCGCATCATGGACCAAATCGGGCTGGACAACGGGTTGATCCAACGCTGGAAGGACGCCTGAGGGAACCGATCACCATGGCAAAACTCAATGACTGGCTGGGTCTGATCCGGTTTTCGCACACGATCTTTGCGCTGCCGTTTGCCATTCTGGCCGCGTTTCTGGCCTGGGCAACGCCGCTTCCCACAGCGACCACGATCCCAGCGTCGCCGACACTCGACTCTTCCGGTGAATTGCCCGGCGCCGCTGACGCACTGCTTTACCCCCACGTCCGGCTGCGAGACATCCTGGGGATTCTGCTGTGCATGGTCTTGGCTCGCAGTGCCGCGATGGCATTCAACCGCTGGGTCGATCGCCGGATCGATGCCGCCAATCCGCGGACCGCGACTCGGCACATTCCCGCGGGGGTGCTGTCCGCTCCAGCGGTGCTCGCGTTCACGATTCTGTGCGGGCTGGGCTTCGTCGCCGCGACGCTGTTGTTCCTGCCCAACCGTTTGCCGCTGTTTGCCTCGCTACCAGTGCTGCTGTTTTTGTGTGGTTACTCGCTCGCGAAGCGTTTCACCTCGTCAGCCCACCTCTGGTTGGGCGTCGCACTCAGCCTTTCCCCCCTCTGCGTTTGGGCTGCCATCCGAGGCGAAATCGTGCTCCAGTTCCCCACCGATTTTTGGGTCCCTGGCTGGTTGGCGGTCGCCGTTGCATTCTGGGTCGCGGGCTTTGACATCATCTATTCCTGCCAAGACGCCGCATTCGATTCCGCCGAAGGACTGCATAGCGTTCCATCGCGCCGCGGCGTTTCCGGGGCACTGCGGGTTGCGGCGGCTTCGCATGTCGCGATGATTCTGGCTCTGGGCCTGCTGGCCTGGACCGGCGGCTCGTCAGGGCTGGGCGGCATTTTCATCGTGGCGGTGGTGCTGACCGCGGCCTTGGTCGTCTACCAGCACCGATTGGTTTCCCCGAACGACCTGTCTCGTGTCAACCAAGCCTTTTTCCATACCAATGCCATCGTTAGTTTGATATTGATGGCCGCCGGAGTGATTGACTGCGTCGTTTAGCGGTTCATCATTGAGTGCTTTCAACGACTCATTCTCGATTTGCCTTCCTCTCGAGTTTTCACCATGCAAGCCAACGAACGAGACGCCCGTTTTCGCGAAATTCGTGACAAGGTCGAATCTGAACAACGCCTGTCAATGGAAGACGGTTTGTTCCTGTACGATCCCGAGGTGTCGATTCAACAGGTCGGCGAATTGGCCAACTTCGTTCGCGAACGAAAGAACGGCAACGTTGGCTACTACAACATCAACACGCACCTCAACCCAACCAACGTGTGCGTGTACCGATGCCGCTTTTGTGCGTTCCGCAAAGACCTTCGCGACGAGAATGGCTATGCGATGACCGACGAGCAGATCCTGCATCGAGGTGCCGAAGCGACGGCCAACGGTTGCACCGAAATGCACATTGTCGGTGGACTGCACCACCAACGAAAATACGAGTGGTATCGCGACATCATCTCGATGCTGAAAGAGAACTACCCCAAGATTCACTTGAAAGCCTGGACCGCCGTTGAAATCGATTGGTTCCGATTCCAAACCAAGAAGTCATTCGAGTGGGTCTTGGACGACATGCGTTCCGCGGGTCTGGGCAGCATGCCTGGCGGCGGAGCTGAGATCTTCCACCCCGAGGTTCGCGACCAACTTTGCGAACACAAAGCCAACACACCGGCATGGTTGGAAATTCACCGGACTGCCCATCGGATTGGCCTGAAGACCAACTGCACGATGCTTTATGGCCACGTGGAAAAAGCCTTCCACCGCATCGATCACTTGATGCGTTTGCGAGAACTGCAGGACAAAACCAACGGGTTCCAAGTCTTCATCCCGTTGGCATTCCACCCCGACAACACGAAGCTCTCGGACCTGAAGAAGCCATCGGGCCTGATGGACCTTCGAACCATGGCGATCAGCCGCCTGATGCTGGACAACGTCCAGCACATCAAGGCCTACTGGATCATGCTCGGAATTGAAACGGCGCAGACCGCGTTGGCTTACGGTGCGGACGACATCGACGGAACCGTCCGGCATGAGTTGATTTATCACGACGCCGGTGCCAAGACTCCCGAGTTCATGTCCGTCGACCAAATCAAAGACCTGATTCGCGAAGCCGGCCGGGATCCGATTGAACGCGACACGACCTACAACCGCGTGATCCGAGACGAAAACGATTTCACCGTCTGGCAATCCGGCGAAAGCGTCGACGCCCAATCGGAACTGGCCGGCGCCTGACGGCGACCGCGACGCGCACGCTTTCCGCGCCCCCGCTGTGGCGGGCGTTTGGCCCCGTGAATGCGTGCTGCGTTGGCAAATTCAACCGCGGAGCGGTGCTAGCTGGTAGCCTCGGGTTTCAACCCGAGGTCTCGTGAGCCAGCATCAAAACGGACCAGCCGCGAAGCGGCGGCAGGCGTTCGGAACGCGCTCCCGGATGTCGTCGCTCCGCGACTTGGGGGACGTGTCGCGTTGTTGGTGACCTTGGGTTGAAACCCAAGGCTTTCGGCTGTCGTCGCTCCGCGACTGGTGAGCACGCGTGCCTGTGAATGCGTGCTGCGTTCACAAATTCAACCGCGGAGCGGTGACAGCTGGTAGCCTCGGGTCTCAACCCGAGGTCTCGTGAGCCAGCATCAAAACGGACCAGCCGCGAAGCGGCGGCAGGTGTTCGGTACGCGTACCCAGATGTCGTCGCTCCGCGACTTGGGGGACGTGTCGCGTTGTTGGTGACCTTGGGTTGAAACCCAAGGCTATCGGCTGTCGTCGCTCCGCGACTGGTGAGCGAGCGTGCCGATTGGTGCCATCCACCATCCATGAATTCGGTTGCCCATCCCTGCGAGCGCACAAAAAATGCGGCATCCGTTCGGACGCCGCACACTTTCCACTCAGTGGCCTCGAGTCACCAGGTGCTCACGCACCGCTGGTTTGCAATTGCCCGACGATTTCTGACTCCATGCCAAACTTCATCAACGTCTCTTGCAGGGTCGCTCGGTCTGCATCGTCCAATGGCACCATCGGCAAACGCATCTCGCCGGTGTCGCGACCGACCATTTGCATCGCAGCTTTGACAGGGATTGGGTTGGTCGCAAGCCCCAACATTTTGCTGCACAACGAATACAAACGATGATGCAGTTCCGCCGCTTTGGTGTAATCACCCGCTGCTGCGGTTTGAACCATTTCCAACATCACGGAGGGAACCAAGTTGGCAGCAACTGAAATCACGCCTTCGGCACCCACGCTCATCATTGGCAAGGTCAACGAATCGTCACCCGACAACACGGTCAGGTTCGTCGCGCCCAAAATCGCCGTGCATTGATCCAAAGAACCGGTCGCTTCTTTGACCATCGTGATCCCTGGCAACTCTGCCAATCGCACAATCGTGTCGACTTCGATGTTCTTTGCCGAGCGGCCAGGAATATTGTAGACGCAAACTGGAATGTCGACGGATTCTGCAACAGCACGGAAGTGCTGGAACATGCCTTCTTGCGTTGGCTTGTTGTAATAAGGTGCCACCTGCAACGTTGCATCAGCGCCTTCGGCGGCGGCACGACGAGTCAAACGCAGTGCTTCAGCAGTGCTGTTGCTGCCCGTGCCAGCCATGACCTTCACACGCCCCGCCACATGCTGGATCGTCAATGAGATCACGCGTTCGTGTTCTTCGTGGGTCAACGTGGGTGACTCACCCGTCGTTCCGCACGGCACGATGCAAGTCACGCCAGCATCGATTTGAAAATCGATTTGTTCAGCCAAACGTTTCTCGTCGACTTGTCCATCGCGAAAGGGGGTCACAATGGCGGTAGACAGACCAGCGAAATCGCTGCCTTTTCTAGGAGACATCAAGCACGTCCGGAACAGAAGTCAAGAAAGAAGTAGATGGAACAAGCGAGCAGTTTAGCGTTTTTCCAGAACATTTCACGGCCCAAAATGGCGTCGAAATGAACAGTCTGCGGCACCCGCCATGCGTGCGCACGGATCATCACCTAGCAGTGACGGTTCCAGGCAGGGCTCACTCACGAAGGCAGGCCGCATGAGCCCACCAGAACGAGGAATCGATCGACTCGCCCCATGTCAGACACGTCCGCGAAACAGAAGTTCGGCCGAAGCAAGGTGGCTTTGCCGAATTGCGAGACGTCTGTTGAATTCACTGGTCGCCCCAATCGCAGGGACCAAGGACGACCTCTCTTCCAGGATCGAATTCAGACCAAGTTCTTACGAACGGCCCATACGGCGGCTTGGGTTCGGTCCGAAACGCCGAGCTTACGCAGGATGTGCTGCACGTGCTCTTTGACGGTTTCGTAGCTGATGCCCAACATCTTGGCGATCTCTTTGTTCGTCAGCCCCAACGCCATTTGACGCAGCACTTCGCTCTCGCGCTGAGTCAATGGCACGTCGATGTCTTGGTTCATGCGAGGAGTCGCCAAGGCACCTGTGACGCGGCGAAGCTCTTCGCGTGTCCAAGATTGCTGACCGTCGAAAGCCAAGTTCAAGGCTTCGATCAATCGTTCGACGGGGGCCGTCTTCAGGATGTAACCACAAGCGCCGAGAGCAACTGCACGCGCGACGTAGGTTGGGTTGTCATAGCCCGAGAACAACAGGATCGGCAGGTCAGGGTGATCGAGCTTGATACGGCCAAGCGTGTTCAAACCGTCACCGCCCTCCATCCGGATGTCAAGCAACACGGCATCGAGGGGGGTGCTGGAGACGATCTCAAGAGCGTCGGCAGCCTTGTCGGCTTGCGCAACCACTTCGATCCCAGTCCCTTCGAGGGCGGAGAGAGTCCCCAGCCGGGAGACTTCGTGGTCGTCGACAATCAGTAAGCGTTTTGACATCAGTAAATTCCATTCAGAGAAGAGGTATGAGCGGGAGCCGTGGTGGGCTGCTGGGCAATCGAAGTGGGTAAAATGGTTTGTAACTCAAACAACTAACGGCGAAAACCGGCATAGTTGACATGTGACTCATCTGTCCATCGACTTTGCACCGCACGATCCTTTGCACGTCTAAACCTTAGCTTATTAACACCAATAGGCCAGTGACGCTCCGGTCAATCGAGCGATGTCATTTACGCACTCCCTATGCCGGAAATGCCGAAAAACTCGCAATGCAAGCAAAAACGGGGGTTTCAACCCATCCCCTCCAGCGAAAGAGATATTTAGCAAATTGAGCAACGCTCAATTTTACCCCCCTTCGAAAGAGACGAACACTTCCCTAATAGGGTGCATCTAATCGTTTCATGTCACAAGACTGGCAGACTTAGAGTTTGAATCGGTGGCCACAAAAATCGATTTCTCGATAATGGCTGAGTCAAATTCTCGTCCGCCGCCGAAGGGCAAACCGCCCCGCCACGTTAGCCAGCCCGTGAACAGGTTCTTTTACGCGGCGACCCCCTCCAAGGATCGCGTTCACTTCGTTTTTTACGGGATTACAGCATTTAAAAACGTTGTATCGACTTGATGACTCCGATGCATTCGGCCGTTTTGCGGCAAAAATAGAATACGAAAAAAATGCGCAAATTGGCCTTCGGAAAAATGTACTCAGCTCGTTTTTTTTTCTTTGTCTGCGCCAGTCCGCAAGAAAGGATCTTAGTTGCTACGCCGAGAGTAAAAATTTTACTCAAACTTCGCCGTTCGATTGGCCAGTGGACAACGATCTAACATTGATAGCAAACGAAGGTTGCAATGCCCCCACAATGGCATTCGCTTGCCGGACCACGAGCCGCCAACCTCGATTTTTTGAGAATTGAACGAGAAATTCGGATCCCCGAGCATCGCCGCCACCAAAATGGCCACACTGGTCTCAGAATGCGACCACATTCGCGACATGAGACCCCAATCAGGCGGCCCCTATTCTCACCAGGCGCGCACACCTCGACGGAGCTAGTCGTGCGGATCGCTTCACCCGACGCCTGGGCTGATCCGAAACCTGCCCCCACTGTCGCCGAGAGGATCTGCACGCGGGCACTGGATGCAGGGGTCGTGAGACCGATGCAATGCGGGTAAACTCCGCGGTTTGGAACCCACCGGATTCGGAGATTTGGATTGATGGCGAAAGGATTGTTCACCCAGGGCATGTGCGTGCTATTGCGCCGTCCGCTCGAGTTGGACGAAATCCAATCACGCCTGAAGCAGTTCCAGTTGGCCGGCCGCCAGGAATCGCTGGAGGATGAGGATTCCCCTGAAACGCTGATCTACGAATTCCGGCCGGAAGTGGGCGGCCACTTGCTGGTCACGCCGGCATCGATCCCCTGGCCCGATGACATGGGTGATCCAGATGAATCACCGGAGCGATTCGTCGCTTGGTCACTCGGCCAATTCGGACCACTCGCATTCCCCGGATGCCTCTCGCGAGCTTGCGACCAAACGCGGCACTGGGACGACATGCCGGACATCCAATCCGAGCACACCTGCCATATCCGGTTGTTGATCAGCTACGTGCTGGGCACCGAAGAAGACGAAGAGGAGGACGATGATGATCTGCCTCTCGTTCCCGATGACTACGAAGCCATCGACGAATTGCATTTCTTGACCAAAGCCGTTGCCGCGCTGCTCGAGTCGCCCGACGCGATTTGCTACTTCAATCCCGGCGGCGAAGTCCTGTGTGACGAAAACGTTCTTCGCCAAGGACTCAACCACGCTTGGAACCTGGAACTGCCACCGCTGGACATGTGGACGAATGTCCGGGTGTACGTTGATGACAATCGATTTGCGATCATGGACACCGTCGGCAACGGCCAGTTCGATCTGCCGGACATGGAAGCCGTGTTCCCGCTGTCGGAATACGTTGCCGAAGATGTCGAGCGATTTCTCCGCCACGCCTCGCTGTATTTGTTAGCGGGCGACGAAGAAGTGACGACGGGTGACACGGCCGACGGCCCTGGAGGCCAGACTTGGTTGGCGATGGAATGTGACCAATCGCTCTCCGATCCGCCTCGCCCCACGATTCGCTGGATCCCAGAAGACGGTCGCGAGATCCCCGAACACCTGCTGGACCCCGGGACGATCGACGAAGACTTTTCGGCGTTCGATGATGACGTCGACGAAGCCTTCTTGGACGATCATGATTTTGGTTCCGGCGGGTTCGATCCCAGTGGCACGGAGTACCTGGATTCCGAGCCGTTCGACCCTGACAAACCAGACGACGACGATTGACCCCTTGGAATGCGCTGGACACCTCCTCAGCAAAACTCCCTGCGGCAAACGTCGGTTCCGGCAAACCAACGCTCATCTCGATTCTATTTCCGTTTGACCGCGATCCTTTTTGACCCGCAGCGCAGACCATGTCCAATACAATTGTCATCTTCGGTGCCAGTGGCGACCTGACCAGCCGCAAACTGATCCCCGCGCTCTTCCGGCTCTTCTCTCGCGGACGGTTACCGGAATCGACTCGCATCGTGGGCGTCTCGCGAAGCCCCTACGAACATTCCCAGTGGCGTGAGTCGCTTCGCGAAACGACGGAGAAGTACGTCGGCAAATCATTCCGCGCTGAAGCATGGGACTCCTTCGCGCCCAACATCTACTATCAGCCTGGCGACATCAAAGACGCGGACTCGTTCCAATCCCTCGCGAAGTTCTTGGATGAAATCGAAGAAGGCAAACCGACCGGTCGTGTTTATTACCTGTCGACGATGCCGCAGTTGTACGAAGAAGCCATCCAACAACTCGGTGACGCAGGATTGGCACGCGACGAGAACGGCGCTCGACGCGTGATCATCGAAAAACCATTCGGCACCGATCTGAAAACGGCTCAAAACCTCAACGAATCGATCCACCACGTTTTTCGCGAAGACCAGATCTATCGGATCGATCACTACCTGGGCAAGGAAACGGTTCAGAACATCTTTGCACTGCGGTTCGCCAACAGCATCTTTGAACCACTCTGGAATCGGAATTACATCGATCACGTTCAGATCACCGTGGCCGAAGAAGTCGTCATTGGCCGCCGGGCAGGGTATTACGACAACAGCGGCATCCTCCGCGACATGTTCCAAAACCATATCCTGCAACTGATGATGATCACGGCGATGGAACCGCCGGCAAAATTCGACGCGACCTTGGTTCGAGACGAAAAGGTCAAGGTGCTTCATAGCGTCCGCAAAATGACCGGCGGCGATTTCGCGGCCCAAACCGTTCGCGGCCAATACGATGGCTACTTGCAAGAAGAAGGCGTGCCACCGGACAGCCAGACTGAGACGTTCGCCGCTTTGAAACTCTATTGCGACAACTGGCGGTGGCAGGGTGTGCCGTTCTTCTTGCGCAGCGGCAAAGGCATGTCATGCCGCACCACCCAGATCGTCATCCAGTTCAAAAACGTTCCTCACCAATTGTTCGGCGGATCCAAACGCCACAACAAACTGGGCAACCGCTTGGTCATCCAAGTCCAACCGGCCGAAGGCATTCAATTGCACTTTGAAACCAAGGTCGCTGATGCAGGAATGAAAACTCGCACCAATCACTTGGAGTTCAATTTCCAAGATTCGATCGGTGGCGACGAGATGCCCGATGCGTACCAGCGACTGCTACTCGACGCGGTCCAGGGTGACGCCAGCCTGTTTGCCCGTGGTGACGAAGTGGAACTCGCCTGGAGCATCATCGACCCGATTATCGAAGCCTGGCGAAGCCCGGCCTCCCCGCCGCTGCACAGCTACCCAACCGGACTGTGGGGCCCCGAAGAATGCTCGCAGTGGATGTTCGACCAGAAACGCGAATGGTTCGACGTCTGCCCCGTCATCTGATCTGGCACCCGGGATTGAATTGCATCGGAACTCGGATCGGAACTCGGATCGGAATGCGCCAACTCGAAACCATTCCCTCCGCTTGAGCGATGGACCTCCAATGAGTCGAGCGACCAACTGCATCGTGGGCTCAAGAACAGCTTGCGAAGATCTGACTCGTTGAATTGGCAAACCCAACTGCCCAGAGAAAGCAAAGGCCCAACAACCAACCACTTCGTAGAAAAGTGACAGTCAGCTCACAAGGAAGTGGTCCATCAGATGAACAAGTCGACCTGCCTCTCAATCAGCGACCGCGACCAAAATGGCGCCAGCCGAAATGAGTAGCACACCGAGCGTTGCCAACATCGACAACCGCTCATTCAAAAACAGAAACGCGATGATCGCCACCAACACCACGCTCATCTTGTCGATGCTCGCCACCTGCCCGGCCTTGCCAAGATCAAGTGCCCGAAAGTAGCAAATCCAGCTCGCTCCCGTTGCCAGTCCCGACAGGACCAAAAAACCAACCGACCGCCGTGACAACGAGCGAACGATTGAAAATTGTCCGCTCACAAACAACAGACTGGAGACAAAGACCAAAATCACAATGGTCCGCACAAACGTGGCCACGTCCGGCGGCACGCCTTTCACACCCAATTTGGCAAACACCGCCGTGAGCGCCGCAGCCAATGCCGACAACACCGCCCAGAACTGCCAACTGGACACCAAACTTTGAAACACATTCATGCGGGGTCGCCGAAAGAAACTTTGATCATTTCGGCTTAGCAGAACGGCCCAGGCCCAAACTGTCAAAAGCTCGCCCCCGCACTCGGCGGGCAAAAGCAAATCGACAGTCACTCGGGCCCATACAAACGCCCGACTTCCAACAAGACGCCCCATTCATCGCGGGCCGCATCAAACCAACTTCGTCTAAATACCAAATCGATGTTCGCCATTCTTGGCCGCTCGATGAGTTTCGACCGTGTCTTGCTCGCTCCCTGGATCCCCTTGCGATTTCATCCATCGGTCCAGCTCTTCGCTGAGTTCTTGACGGACCCCTGTCAAACTGGAATCTTCGATCAAGTTGTTCATCTCGTATGGGTCGCTGGCTAGGTCGTAGAGTTCTTGTTCGGGGCGCAACTGGTATCGCTGAATCAGCCGCAACACCTCAGGCTGTTCGAAGCTTTGGTACACCCACGTCTGCCAGTACTTGTTGTTCAGTTCGCCCTTGCCCTTGATACCCATCAAGTGCTTTTCGATGTACAGATTCTCGTTCTGCAAATTGCGGATGTAGTGGTACCGACCATCGGTGATCGACCGAATGGGATAGGGAGGCCCCTCCGGCACATTGTTGTGAGTCCCATAAGCATATTCGCGATGGGCATCGCTCTCACCGCGAAGCACACCGGCGAAGCTGGATCCATCAAACGCCTCCGGACGAGGCTCCGCCCCTGCGATGTCCATCAACGTCGGCAACACATCTGCGTACTGAACCAGGGCATCCGTCCTCGTTCCTGCCGCGACGACGCCGGGCCACTTCACGATCAACCCAGTGTGCACGCCCGTGTTGTAGTTCGTCCATTTGTTGCCGGGGAACTGCGAGCCTTGTTCAGAGGTGAACAACACCATTGTCTCATCCGTTTTTCCAACCGCATCCAGCTCACTCATGATTTGCCCGAACTGGCCATCCATGTAAGTGATCTCCGCCAAGTAGCGACCGAACGCGGACCGGGTCTCCGGCGTGTCGCCAATGTTGGGCGGCAACTTCAGCTTTCCAGGCGGATACGCACTGGCGTCACCCATCACCCAAGGCACATGCGGTTCAACCAAGGCAACGACCAAGCAAAACGGCTGAGCGTCATCGCGATCCATGAACTCACGAATGGAGTCAAGCTGCATCGGTCGCGTTGGATTGCGAACGCAGTTCTTGTCGCAACCATCCACCACCTCAAACGGAAACGCCGATCGAGGTGAGACATGAACCTTGCCAGCCAACCCCACGCGATACCCGTGCCGCGAAAGATGTTGCGGCATGCTCTCGATGTCACCGCGACTAGCGGAGTGGTTCCAATTGCAACCGTTCCGCATCGGATACAACCCCGAGTACAGCTCCGCACGACAGGGCTGGCAAATCGCCTCAGCCAGGAACGCTCGATCAAACGTCAGACCCTGGTTGGCGAGCTCTTCCAAGTGAGGCGTTTTCGCATTCTCGCCCCCGTACATTGGCAAGTCGTTGTACGTGCAATCGTCCGCCATGACGATCAGAACATTCGGACGTGGTGTATCGGCGGATGCCTCCATTCCAATCGGGAACAGCTGAAACGCGAACAGCAAACAGGCGATGGCAATGGTTCTAAGAGCGAAATGCATGGAAACCAGGCGTCGAGGGGATGATTGCGGTGAGGATGCCAGCAAAACCATTTTTGCAGCAGCGCAAATATCTTAACCTCAACAGCCGGTGTCAACCAAATTCACTTGCAATCGCCAGGCCCGTCAGAACGCCCCGGCTTCAGGTCACGCTGCGTCGGCGGCTTCGGAAGCCGCGTTCAATTTGTTGTAGAGCGTCTTCAGTGACACGCCCAGCTCTTCCGCGACTGCCTTTTTGTTGCCGCTATGACGAGTCATCGAACGCTCAATCGCCAGCTGCTCAATCTCGCGCATCGTCATCGGAGCAGAATCAGCCAGGTCGGCACGAAGCTGACGTCGGGCAAAGTGTTGCGGCAAATGCTCCACGTCGATCGGCAAGGCGTCGCACAGCACCGAAGCGTGCTCAATCACGTTGGCCAGCTCTCGAACATTGCCCGGCCATTGATGAGCCTGCAATTCAGCCATCGCAGCCTCGGTGAACAGCTGACCGTCGCCGCCATCGGCACGGTGCCGCCGCAGCAAGTGCTCAGCCAACGCCGGCAAATCGTCAATGCGATCACGGAGCGCCGGCAACTGCAACTCAAACGTGTTGATGCGGAACATCAAATCCTCGCGGAAAGAGCCCTCACCGACCATCTTTTCGAGATCACGGTGCGTCGCGCAGACCACTCGGACATCCACCTTGATGCTCTGATTGTCACCGAGCCGGCGGATGTCTCCCGTTTCCAACACGCGAAGCAACTTGGCTTGGACCGCCAAAGGCAACTCGCCAACTTCATCCAAGAACAGGGTGCCGCCACTGGCGACTTCGAACAACCCCATCCGTCCTGAGTCCGCTCCCGTGAAGGCACCTTTGACGTGCCCAAACAGTTCGCTTTCAATCAAAGTTTCTGGCAGCGCACCGCAGTTGATCGCAACGAATGGTTGTTCACTTCGAAGGCTTTCGTCTGCGATCGCGCGAGCGACCAATTCTTTGCCGCATCCGGTCTCGCCACGAATCAAAACGGTCGATTCAGTGGGGGCGACCTTCGCAATCAGCTTGCGGACGGCATTCATCGACTGATTTTCACCAATCAAATTGGAATCACCTTCGGCACGCTGCAGCCGATGACGCAGCGCGGCCACCAATCGATTCCACTCACGGCGTTCGCTGACGCGGCCCATCAAAGCAGAGATATCCGCCAATCGACAGGGCTTCATCAAATAGTCAAACGTGCCGTGGCGAAGTGCTTCGATCGCGGTCTCCTGGCTGGGTTTGCCCGTCATCACAACCGCTTCGATTTCAGGTCGAATTTCGCGAGCGCGAGCAATCACATCGATCCCGCTCATCCCCGGCATATCGAGGTCGACCAGCAAGCAATCGATCGGTTCTTTGGACAACACTTCAACGGCGGTTTCGCCGTCCGGGCACACCGTCACGCGATATCCCATCCGCGGCAATTCCGTGCCCATCAACTTTTGCAATTGAGGCTCGTCGTCCGCGAAAAGAATGTGCATGCCGTCGGGCTTAGGCTGCTTGGGTTTGCTGGGCATCTTGGAATTTCCAACTTTCGTACGCGGGGGAGGTGACTTCTTCGGTGATCGCGGCAACAGGCAATCGCAATTCAAATTCGCTGCCATGGTTCTCGCCTTCGCTGCGAGCGAC
The DNA here is from genome assembly GCF_001027925.1 of Rhodopirellula islandica. NCBI lineage: Bacteria > Pseudomonadati > Planctomycetota > Planctomycetia > Pirellulales > Pirellulaceae > Rhodopirellula > Rhodopirellula islandica. Next base: position 69,026 of record NZ_LECT01000043.1, read on the forward strand.
CAATTGACCGCCGTGCTGACAAACGATGCGGTGCGAAATGCTGAGACCCAATCCGGTGCCGGTGCCATCACGACGGCGGGTGAAGAACGGCTCAAACAAGTGAGCCTGGACTTCGGCGGACATCCCGCACCCAGTGTCCTTGACTCGAACGTTCGACATTTTCAGACCTTGGCTGATGAAGATGTCGACGCTGCCGTCGCAATCAACACTTTCCAAGGCGTTCGTCACCAAGTTCAAAATGACTTGGCGAATCTCCTGATCGTTGGCGTACACCGTGGCCGAGTCGTCGCCGAACAATCGGACGGATTGGCATTTGTACTTGCCCAACGTCCCGACCATTTCGATCACGTCGTTGACCAAGGGAACGATGTCAAATTCGGTTTTCTCGACTTGTCCCATCCGACTGAACAACAGCATCTTTTCGATGATCGACTTGCACCGGAACGCTTCGCCTTCGATGCGTTGCAAGTTCTCACGCCAGTTTTCGGTCATCTCGCCATCAAGCAAACGCTCATCGTCGGGCAGCATCATCAAGTCATTCATGCGTGACTCAATCGCCTCGGCACTCCAAGCGATCGCCGCCATCGGGTTGTTGATTTCATGCGCAAAACCGGCGGCCAAGAAACCGACCCCAGCAAGTTGCTCGTTGCGAATCACCTCTTGTGAGCGAACCTTGACCTCTTGGTCCAGTTCATCGCACATCTTTTCGATGTGGGCCAAGCTATTTTGAAAGCGATCCGTCATCTCATTCAATATCACGGCAAGTTCCCCCAGCTCGTCCCCGGTGCCCAGGTCGATTCGATGCTCGAACTGGCCGCGAGCGACCAGGCGCGCCCCAATGACCAAGTTATTGAACGGTGCCAGCACACTGGTCTGAAAGATCCAAACCATCACCCCGGCAATCACCATCGCGGCAGCGAAGGCAATCCAAGCGACGCCAATGCCGAGTCGATAGCGGCTCTTCACGTGGTCGCTGAACGCCGCCATTTGGCTGTGAATCAAAACCAAGTGAGCGCGAGTTTCGCCAACCAAGCTTTCCAGTCGTTCATCGAGCTTGTTGCGGCTGGTTTGCCGGTCGATGACCAGGTAATCCAAATTGTGCTGGTTGTCTCGAATCTCATTGAGAATTTCGCGAACGGTGCCCAACGACGCGTGCTGCGTTTCCGGATTGATCAACGTGGCACCGGCTTCCACATCCTGCGGTTGCTCGACCTTCACCTTCACCATCGTCGCGTAGGTTTCGAGGGCGCGATCGAGTTCGCTGATCGTTTCCCGGAATGTCTCGTTCTCCAACTGCAGATCGGAGTGCGGCATTCCAAATGCATTGATCATCGTCGCCTGGGCTCGCATCTGGCACAGCCGCGTGTTGCTGTCCCGAGCCTTCGCCGCGGCTTGGGCCATTTGTGTTGCCATCGGCAACTCTTTCGCTCGCGAACTGATCGCGTCGGCCAAGTTTCGATATTGATACAGCCCCAGAATCCCCACACCGCCCAGCGTGATCACCAAAGCGACCAAAACCAGTGTTCCAGTGAGCAGCTTGCCTTGAATCGATGTCAGCTTGGGGAACTTCCCTCGCGGTGCCAAACGCCAGACTCCGGAGTCAGTGCGGAAGCGACGCTTTCGGCTGGACCACTTTGCCGCAGCTTTTTCGGCGGAGTATTCCTGCCCGTCGCTGCGATTCTGCTGGGAGGGAGCCTCCCCGGCCGTGAACAGGGATTCGCCAGACGGGGAATTGTTGGAATCACTCGACGCCGACTCGTGGAGCGGCATCGGAATGGTCGCCCCGTCAGCAGAGCGTTCATCCGTTTCGGAGCCAAAGAGAGGCGCCGGCGGTTGCGTTGCAGCAAGACTGCCCGCCTCATGAGGTCTGTTTTTTCGCATCCGAATCGGCATCCTTGACCACTACGGTGTGAAACATCCTGTTCAACATTTCGAAGCGTATCGCCGGCGTCGCGGAGTGGCAAGAGCGGATCGAACTTGCGTTACAGAAGGGCGATTTTCTATACCCCCATCCTGAACTTTGCTCCACGATCGCCGGGGACCGTCACACGTGACCAAGACCATCTTTTTTTCCGTCGGAGAACCGAGCGGCGACCAACACGCCGCTCGACTGATTCGCCAATTGACGAATCCAGGTGGGCTCGCGATCCAAAACGACGAACGAATCATCTGCCGCGGTTTCGGCGGCCCATCCATGCTGGCCGCCGGTTGTCGCGTTGACCTGGACCTGACCCGGCACGCTGTCGTCGGAATTGTGGAAGTGCTGCCCAAAATCCGCGAATTCTTCCGGTTTGCTGACCAAGCCGAGGCCATCTTTCGGTCCGGTTCCGTGGACTCGGTCGTCCTGGTCGACTTCCCCGGCTTCAATTGGCACATCGCTAAACGAGCCAAGAAGCACGGCATTCCCGTCCACTACTATTGCCCGCCGCAACTGTGGGCCTGGGGTGCATGGCGAGTCCGCAAAATGAAACGCACGGTCGATCATGTCGTCGCAGTGCTGCCGGTCGAAGAGTCGTTCTTCAACCAGCACGCCATTCCCGTCAGCCTGGTTGGGCATCCGTTCTTCGACGCCGTCGAGGAACAGCAACTCGACACCGCGGTGATGCGACGCTTCCACCAGCAAACTCAATCAGGCGAGCGAATTGTTGCTGTCCTGCCAGGATCTCGCGATCACGAAGTCCGCTCGAATTTCCCGATCCAGCTCGAGACCATCCGTCGCCTGCACCGTGAATTGAGCGAAACGGGTGAGAACGTGCGATTCGCTGTCGCTGCCTACCGAGACAAGCAATGCCTCTGGTGCCGTGAACAACTCACCGAAAATGACACCGACCTGCCGATTGACTTTTACGTGGACTGCACCTCGGAAATCATCGAAGCAGCGCACTGCGCGATGATGGTCAGCGGCAGCGTCAGCCTCGAACTGCTGGCTCGCGAAACACCCGCGGCGGTGATCTACCGAGTCGGGCGAGTGCTGCATGCGGTCGGCAAACGCGTCTTGAAGATCGACAGCGTCACACTCCCCAACCTGATGGCCGGGCGAAAGCTGTATCCCGAATTCATCTCGGTGGGCGACCCAGCCCCCGCGGTCGATTTCTTGACCGAAACCATGCGAGCGATGCTGCAGGACAGCTTCTACTACGCAAAAACCCGACGCGACCTGCAGCAATTGCGGGAAAAACACGCGAGCCCGGGAGCGTCCGCCCGAGCGGCTGAACTCCTGCGATCCAAGCTGTTCCAAGCCGCCGACGAAGCACCGGAAAAGAATTCTCACGCAGTGCAAACCCAAACGCGACGAGCTGCGTAACAGCCCGGGTCCATCTCTTCCCGCGGTCCTCTTTTCGTATCCACGCCGAAATGAACCAGCCTGAATCGTCCAAGTCGTTGTTTTTGGGCGGTGCCGCCAAAGCGACTGCCGCCAATCGCGAAAAAGATGTTCCCAGAATGGGAGCGGAAGCAGGCTACGAAGCGGTTGTCGTCGAAGATGTCGCTCCCGTTCGCATCAGTGCGTTCATCGGCTTCTTCATCGCAATCGCCAGTTTCACCGCAGCCGTTGGCAAACCAATGCTGGTGCTGCCCGTCCTGGCGATCGCATTCTGCTTGTTCGCGTTGCGAAAGCACTCTGGGGCCGCCAAACCCGTCGGAACCACGGTTGCCAGAATCGGTCTCGTCCTGGCCTGCCTGTTTGGGGCGACCGGCTTCTTTGTCCACTATCTGAAATACCGCACCCTTGGCGACCAAGCCGTCTACTTCGCCCAGGAATACCTGGAATTGGCCGCGAACGGCGAAGAAGCCCTGGCACTGGAACTGCAAAAGTCAGCCCCCAACCGCCAAGTCTCCACGATGAAGCTGGACGCAGCCTACGAGCTCGACCAATCCGCCCAAGAGCAACTCGACAACTTCCGTGGTGGCGCCTACGCCGACGTTCAAAAGGTCGGCCCGGACATCCAATGGGAACTTGATCGCCGCCCTCGCGTGTTCCAAAAGTACGGCCGCGAAAAGGTTGACACGTACTGGCGCGACCCCACTGGATCGTTCTCTGGCGTGATCCAAATCGAAATGGAATGGCACCCAACCAAGGATGACGAATCCGCTGACTGGCAGGTCACGCTGTTCCAAATCGAACGCGAATTGCTCGTCGCCCCGGCCATCCTTTAGCGACCACGTCCTGGCAACCTTCCAGGCCCTCACGCCCCCGTCCGATGGGCTCCCAAGCCGTCGACCATTGAAAAAGAAACCCCGACGCGTCAGCAAAGAACGACTTCGCTATCCCCACGACAGCCCCACCTGGGGCGATGTTGGGGAGTTTCGCCCGCAACGAGGTCGTGTGGTTTCTAAACGCCGAGCTCGTCACATCTCGAGAACCCCGCCCGTGAAGAGGTCGGGCAGTTTTTTGGTGCTGCGTTTCGGCGAATTTTCACATTTCACACCTCCCCCGAAACGAACTTTGGGACAGATGTCGAGCGACGCCGTTCAGGCGTACGCAAGGGAGGGGGCCGCGCATGGGAAGCAGTCGGAAAGCGAGCACTCCAGTCGGAATTCCGGACGCATTTGACGAACCAGATCAGATTGGGGTGGCGTCGAAATGGCGGCAGTGCCTACGACCAAGCATCAGGTCGTCTTCCTAGCCGCTTGCCCTTTGACGTTCACTATGCCAGCTCGATCCACCGCTCTCATTTGCACCGTTTCATCGTTGCTGATTTCCGGATTGCTCCTGACCACCCAAACCGGTTGCTTGGGGCTGATGGCCAATCTGATGCACGCCGTCGGGGCGGACCAAGTGCCCGCGGAATGTGAGCTGCTCAAGGATTCCAAGGTTGCTGTCGTGACCTTCACCGATCGCAGCCAGTACAGCGAAGACATCGCTGCTCGGACCCTGTCACGTAAAGTCAGTGACATCCTGCTGAACAAAATCAAAGACATCCGCTTGGTTCGCGAAGACGAAATCCAAGAGTTTCGCGACACACACGGCTGGGAAAACTCGGACTTCCTCGACATCGGCAAGGGGGTCGAAGCGGACAAGGTCCTGGCCATTGAACTGACCGGCATGAAGCTCCGCGAAGGAGCAACGTTGTATCGCGGGTCCGCAGCGGTAACGTTGACGGTTCTGGACGTTGAAACCGAAGCCGTCGTCTTCCGCAAAGAAATCGATGAATTCATGTTCCCTGCGACCGCGGGACAGTACACCAGCGAAACCACGGAATCCAAGTTCCGCAAGCTGTACTTGCAGATGCTCGCCGAACGCATCGGCCGTGTCTTCCACCCGTACGATTTCGCGGACACCATTGCGATGGACGGCAAAATCGCCAGTCAGTGAGCCTCACGGGCAAGATCCTGATGCTTGGCCCAACTGGTTCCTGACCGACCGACGCGGACAGCCCTTTGTCTCTGCAAAGCAACGGCGCTCCGGTCGACAAACTGCTTGGCGTATCTGACAATTCATCTTGATTTGTCACGATTCTCGACCCGCACTCCAACTCAATTGCTATGAAAACGGCTCGTCACGAACTCGTCATTTTGGGCGGTGGCCCAGCCGGTTACGTCGCTGCCATTCGCGCTGCTCAACTGGGCATCGACGTTGCCTGCATCGACGACAACCCTCGCTTCGGCGGGACTTGTGTCCGAGTCGGCTGCATCCCCAGCAAAGCACTGCTGGAATCCAGCCACTTGTACGAAGAAGCCCAACACAAATTTGCTGACCATGGGCTGAACGTCGGCAAGCTGGAGTTGGACCTCAGCGTGATGATGAAACGCAAAGAGAAAATCGTCGAGTCGCTGACCGGTGGCATCGACATGCTCTTCAACCGCCGTGGCGTGACCGCTTACCACGGCCGAGGCATCCTTCGCGACGCAGAAACCGTCGAGATCACGCCCAGCGAAGGGGCCGCCGACGATCAACCGACCTTGGTCTCGGCCGATCAAATCATGCTCTGCCCCGGCAGCGTGCCTGCCCAGCTGCCGTTCGTGGAAGAAGACGGCGATCTCGTTGGCAACAGCACCGCTGCACTCTCCTACCCCGAAGTCCCAGAAGAATTGGTCGTCATCGGCGGCGGTTACATCGGCCTGGAACTCGGCAGCGTTTGGAATCGCTTGGGCAGCCACGTCGTTGTCTTGGAAGCCTTTGACCGAATCATGCCAGGGCTCGATAAAGAGATGGCCACCTTGGCTCATCGCAGCTTCAAAAAACAAGGCATGGACATTCGCACCGGAACCTTTGTCGCCTCCGCCAAAGTGGATCCCAACCCGGGCGACAAGAAACCCTGTGTCGTTGAAATCAAAGACGGCGATCCGATTCGCTGCGACCGAGTCCTGCTCGCGACCGGGCGTGCTCCCGCGACCAAGAATCTGGGACTCGAAAACGCGGGCGTGAAATTGGATGAGCGTGGCTTCATCCAAGTCAACCATCAGTTCGAAACCTCCGTTCCTGGCATCTACGCCATCGGCGATTGCATCGGAGGCGCCATGCTGGCTCACAAAGCGATGGAAGAAGGCGTCGTCTGCGTCGAACAGATGGCCGGGATCGCTTCGGAAATGAACTACGAAGTCATCCCCGCGATCGTCTTCACTCATCCCGAAATCGCGATGGTCGGCAAAACCGAAGAAGAACTCAAGGAAGCCGGCATCGACTACAAAAAGGGTGTTTGCCCTCTGGGTGCCAACGGACGCGCCCGGACGCTGGGTGACATTGACGGCCGCGTCAAAGTCCTGGCGGACGCCACGACAGACCGAGTCCTCGGCGTGCACATCATCGGCCCGCGTGCCGGTGACATGATCGCCGAAGCCGCTGCGGCCATGGAATTTGGTGCCAGCAGCGAAGACATCGTGCACACTTGCCACGCTCACCCGACGTTGTCCGAAGCGGTGCACGAAGCCGCGATGGCCATCGACGACCGAGCGATCCACACGGCGTGAGTGGGCCCACTCAATCCGGATGGCTGAGACGCCTGTACGCCCGCGTCGTGTTCCTCCCGACGCTGTGGTGGAACATGCTGCTCGGACGGGTCCTCAAGGTTCGCAATTGGTTCGACTGGATCGATCCCTTGGTGATTGTCGGCGCTCGCCCATTCGCTCGCGATGTCGCGGAACTGGCAAAGCTCAACGTTGGCGGAGTCGTCAACACTTGCGAGGAATACTGCGGCCCGGTCGAGGAGTATGCCAAGCACGGCATCGAACAACTGCACCTGCCGATCACGGACTTCACTCACCCCAGCCTGCAAGACGTCACGACCGGAGTCGCCTTCATTCAGCGTCATGTTGAAAACGGCAAAGCGGTCTACATCCACTGCAAAGCCGGACGGGCTCGCAGCGCCACGATCGCGATCTGCTGGCTGATCGCTCACAAAGGCATGACACCCGACCAAGCCCAAGCGTGGCTCTTGGAAAAACGACCGCACATCAACCCGCGTCTGACCCAACGACCGGTCGTGCAACAGTTCGCGCGCGAGCTTCAAACCGCCGCCAAATGAGCAACCAAAGCGTCAATGGTGACGGCTTGTCGACTCAGTTCTCAACGACGTTTCAACGCATGTAGGATGGGCACTCTTGCCCGTCCGAGTCGGCCAAGCCCCCCATCACAACCCGACGCGTGAGCGAGGGACTCCCCAAGATCCCACGCCGGCCCCATCCGGGGCGAACCCCAGACGACAGCCACCATTCGCGTCACGCTGCTCAACGACATCGAACCAAACACGCAAACATTTGGGGACAAATGTTCTACTCTGCAGCGACCTGCCGAACACCGCGTCGGACGATACCGTGCCGTTTTGCCCCTCTTCCTTCTGTCACGCCATAGAATGACGGGCTCCTTCTGTTTCCCGAATCAATGGAGCCCAACGTGTTGAAACGCATTGCCTGCCAATCATGCCTGCTTGCTGCTGTCATCAGTGCCTCCGTGCTGTCGTACCCTGGATCTGCTTGCGCCGCCGATGGCGTCGACACTCGGTCGAAGTTGACTGTGCAAGCAACGGCTGACTCCAAGGTCGCCCCCGACAGTGTCACCCTTCGTTTCGCGATTGAATCACGTGAAGAAAAGGTCACCGACGCGGCCCAAAAGACCTCTGAGCAGATCGCTCAAGTCGTGCAGTTTCTGAAGGACCAAGGGATCGAAGCCAAGGACATTCGGACAGAATCGATTGTCCTTTCACCGATCTACCCACAAGGTCAAAAGGGTCAGTATTCGAAGCAACGTTCATCGATGCAGGCATCCCAAGGACTCAGCGATCTTTTTGGTGACTCGACACCACAACGAGCGACCCAAACCGAAGCTCCCCAGCCGAGTGTTCGCGATGAGTTGCAGCAGAACCAACCCATCGGATTTTCCGCCAGCCGCCAACTGACGATCATGGTCCGAAACATCAAGCAGTTTGAAACGGTCTACACCGGAATCCTGGAACGCGGAGTCAACTCCATCGCTGGGATCCAGTGGCTGAACTCTGATCAAGTCCAACATCGCCGCGCCGCTCGCATCAAAGCGATTGCTGCCGCTCGCGAAAAGGCCAACGACATGGCCGGGGCCCTCGATGCCAAGGTCGCTCGCGTGCTAAGCGTTCAGGAAACCTCCCGAGGCTCCGATCCATTCAGCAACAGCATGCAGTTGTTTGGAACCGAATCATCGGGCAACTCCATCGAAGCTGGCCTGATGACACTCTCCGCATCGGTGCAAGTCGTTTTCGAACTCAGCGACACCGAGTTCGAAAACGAGTGATCTGTTCATCTCAATCCGAGGGCAACGAAACTCGTCAACCGTTTCGTTGATCGCTCAATCCAAGGGTAGCGAAACTCGTCAAGAGTTTCGTCGATCGCGGGAAAACCGAAAGTCTTGACGACTTCCGCTACGACGGGAACCTACTTTTCGTCCGGCAACGCCACCTGCGTCGGACTTTGCAGGTAGCCGATTAAATCAACCACTTGCTGCTCCGTCATCGGTTGCAGCAAACCGCTAGGCATGGGTGATTGCTCGGTCACGGCCTCCAAATCAATGTCGTCGTTTGCCAACACCCAGGTCTGATCCGCGGCGACAATCGTGGTGGTCTGCCGGGTCCGCTGTGTGACCAAGCCCACCAACAATCGCCCATCGGCCGTCACGATTTTTGTCGCTCGGTAGTCCGCCCCCACGACGGAGTCCGGGTCGATGATGTTATGCAACAAGTAACCAAGATCGCTCCGCTGAGCCCCTGTCAAATCCGGCCCCACCTTGCCGCCCGTTCCAAACAGTTGATGGCAATTCGCACACGCGGACTGAAACAAGGCCCGCCCGGCCGAAGCATCCGCCTTGGCCAACCGCTCGCGTGTCAAGGATTGCATCCAATGCTCGATCTCCTGCTTCCGATCGTCAGGCGTGTCACGGATTCGCCCCCAAACATTCTCGACTCGCTCGGTCAACTCATCGTTCTCAAGCGAAAGAATCGTCCGCACGTGAGAAGCCGTCAAAATGTCCTTGGGACGCTTCTTCTGCTCAATCGCCGTCAGCAACACGTCCGCGAAAACGGCTCGGGAACACAGCAACCCCACCACGCCAGAACGGCGCGGGGCTCGAAACCGATTCAGGTTGTCAAGCAACAAACTTCCCACCGCTGGCATCTCAATCGTTGACAACGCGGGAGCCAATTTCGCGTTGACGCGTGGATCCTTGATCAAAGGCATTGCCAACCGAACGATGTAGGAATCGGGAATGGCATCGTCCGTCCCTCTGGTTTCAATCAGCCCTCGAACCGCGGCCAATCGCTCCAGAATATCCGCGTCACCATCGCCCGCGACCGCCGCCATCTCACCAACGCTTTGGCCTTCGCCGAACAACGTGTTCAACTTACGAAGGGTTTCCGCGTGTTTGGTCTGCAAGTCCTCATGAGCCGCCAACACCGCTTGGAAATCGCCCCAGTCTTCCGGACGCTCCGCCTTTCGCACTCCCACAATTCCAGCTGACACACCTTCCAAGAACGCATCCGCGCACGCCACGTTGGCTTTGCCATCCAAATCATGATCGCCGCGCAGGCGTCGTGTCACCGACGTCACTAAACTCGCAAACACCTTCGGGTGCTGGTCGACTCGTTCGGCCAACGCTCGCGAAATCAGTCGTGTGGTGGTTGGAATTTGGCATTGCTCCCCGCCAACGAGCAACTCATCGGGGTGCTCGTCCGCGCACGCCATCAACCCGTACCAAATCATCATTCCCTGGTTGTGATCGTCCGCGTCCTCGATGCCAGAATCCAACTCCGTCAAGAAATCCGCCAACTCACTTCGTAACCCCAACGGCAATCGCTGCAGAATCGACGCGAGCGTCAATCGCACCGAAGCAACATCGGCCTCCGCATGCTTCAGAAAATCGCTCGCATAAGCACGGTACTCGTCGTACACCTTCTCCTCCGCTGCCACACTCGCCGAAGTTGGCCCGAACACATCGTCGATCGGCCAATGTTGCGTCATCAAGCGAAAGCACCATGAGCGAACGTGCGGCGACGGATCAGCGACACCTTCAAGCAAAACCTTGCGAGTCAAACCGCCAGAAACGTTCAGCGTCCATAACATCCGCAAGCGTTGTTGCGGATTGGTTCCCTCGACATCTTTGAATTGTTTCAACAACGCCGCGTTCAGTTCGCTGGCGTCGGCACCTCCGGCAACGGCTTCCGCGATTTGCAATCGAGACTGATGCGAAAACCAACGATCGCCCGCCAATTGAAATGCGATCGTTTGCTCAACGTTGATTCCGGGTTCGTTCAGCTTTGCAAGCCGATCAGCCACGTCGTCCGGAGTTCCCGCTTCATAGCGAATTTGGAAAACGCGGCCACTCGACCGGTGAACTCCCGAGTGCTCATGGCACTCGCCCAAGTCCGCCCAATCCAAAACAATCACGTTGCCATCCGGACCCGCGGACAGCTCCATCCCGCGGAACCAAACGTCGTCGCTCAGGAACATGTCCTTCTCGTGCTTGCCGACATAACCCGTTCCGTGCGGTTCCAATCGTTCGCGATTCACACGACGTCCATGGAAATTCAGCGTGTACAGGTCTTCTTGGTATTCCTTCGGCCAAGTCGACTCTTGATAGATCATCATGCCCACGTGAGCGTGCCCGCCCCCGTAGTCATTGGCGGCCCCGTCACGTGAGTCCTGCCATTTTCCGGAGGTGTCGAAGTGATAGTGATCAGCGTGCTGATCAATCAACTCATAAGCGTTCGGGTTCGGGTCCAAAGTGAACGGTCGGTGAAGATGAGCCCCGTGAATGCCATGCCACAGATGTCCGTTGACGGTGTTGATGAAAAACAACTCGCCGTTGCGATCGAAATCGTGTCCCCAGGGGTTCGTCGTCCCGTGACACAGGACCTCGAAGTGGTGCGTGTCCACGTTGTACCGCCAGATGCCGCCCTCGAGCGCAGTCCGCTCGCCATCAGGAGTCCCCGGCACTCCAATCCGCCCTGTGCACGATCCACCACAACGCCCGTACAGCCAGCCATCCGGTCCAAAACGCAACCCGTTGGCCAAGTTGTGATAGTTCTGCTCTGCAATCGTGAACCCGTCCAAGATGACTTGAGGAGCCGAATCTGGAACCGAGTTCGCATCCGCATCCGGCACGAACAACAGTTGTGGCGGGCACATCAACCACACACCGCCTCGCCCCACCTCGACGCTGGTCAAATGCTGCACCGAGTCTAAAAACACGGATCGTGAATCCGCGACCCCGTCCAGATTTTCATCCTTGAAGACCAGAACTCGATCGCGTTGATCGTCCCGCCACGACACGCCACGCTGTCCATACGTGTAGTTCTCCGCGACCCACAGCTGCCCTTTCCGGTCCCACGCCAAATCGATCGGATTCTGGACGTCTGGTTCGCTCGCGAAGATGGTCGCCGAAAATCCCTCTGGCATCTCGATCGCGTCAGCGGCCTCCTGAGGCGACAGCAGGGGTGGACCTGCGAGCTTGCCATCGGCGTCCAATTCTGCGAGAGGTTCTGTGTTGATCGGCGCAGGAAACTCATCGGCCAAGGCAGGTGAACTGACGACCAGGCTCGCCAGCAAGCCAATCCCCCACGCCAGCCCGCGTGTTTGGCGACAGGACGACGCAAGATGCAGCCCGCTGCGTCGCGCCCCCACCCGTGCAAATTCCGCGAGATCAACGTAGAACATGGAAGTCATTTTCGTTTCGAACAAGAAAGATTGATATGCGGCGAATCGGCAATTTTTCCGATCCCAAATTGGCGGACCAATTCAACGACTTCCTGCAGACTCAGAGAATTCCTGCGAAAGTCGACCACGACGAAAACTCCCATGATATCTGGATCCGCGACGAGAAAGATGTCGCGGCGGCCCGAGAAGCCATGGAAGAGTTCAAACAGTCGCCCGGTGCAGCCAAATTCAACGTTTCCGCCGAAGCCGCTCGCTTGCGCAAAGAAGACGAGGCGGAAAAGCAGCGCAAGCTCGCATTGCAAAAGAAGTCGCAGCAAAAGCTGCGGAGTTCATCGGGGGCGTTCGGAGGGCGAACCGCCATGTCCGGCAACATCCCCGTCGTCATCGGCATGATCGTGATTTGTGGCGTGATCAGTTACGCCACCAACTTTGCCCAGCCCAAACCGCTTCGCAACCTTCCCGACCAAATGACAATGGAAGGATGGGAACAGGGCGACTATTTTTCATTCGAACAGAAGCTGTTCTTCGGCCTGACCCTGGCCGGGGAGGTCGACTACAAAAAAACAGATGACCCGTGGGTATCAATCAAGAAGGGGGAGGTCTGGCGACTGATCACCCCCGCATTCTTGCACGGTTCGCCCATGCACCTGGTCTTCAACATGATGGCCCTGTTCACGCTGGGCAGTGTCGTCGAACGTTTGCACGGCTCGCTGTTCATCGCGGGACTGCTGCTGATTTCTCATCTCGTCGGAACGATCGTTCAAGTCGTCCTGCCCGATTGGCTGGAAGGCCCCATGGCGATCGGAGCATCCGGAGCGGTGTTCGGGGTCTTCGGATTCATTTGGATCCGTCCAAAATTTCACCCGTCCTATCCGGTTGGCATCCCGCCATTCAATGTCTACCTGATGCTCGGATTCATGTTCGCCTGCATGACGCCGCTGATTCAGGGCATCGCCAACGGTGCCCACGTCGGTGGTTTGCTGACCGGGATGGCCATCGCCGCACTGGCCCCCAAAAGCATCTGACGAATTCATTCGTCCATCTTCGCTGGTAGGCCGGATCAAGCCGCTTCGGCGCTGCTCCGGCAGTCGAACTGCCATCGCCCACTGATCGGTGACAACGTCTCCCAAACGGTTCAGCTACACTTGTGGACAAACTCCCATGCCCCACATTTGACTCCCGATTGCCCAGGTGACCAGGTTGCTTTCGTTCCGCCAAAAACTCGCTTCCAATCGCATCGCTGAAACAGCCAAACGGGTCGGCGCACTCGCCCTCGCACTGTTCTTCATCCGCCCAGCTCTCGGCGAAGAACGCCCCAACGTCTTGCTGATCATCGCCGATGACCTGAATTGTGCGATCGGCCCCTATGGCGACCCCAATGCGATCACGCCCCACCTGGATGCACTCGCGGAACGCGGGCTGGTGTTCGATCGAACCTACTGCCAACAAGCCGTCTGCAATCCCTCGCGATCCTCGTTCTTGACCGGACTGCGTCCTGACACAGTGGGCGTCGATGACCTACGCAAAAGTTTTCGCGAGACCGCTCCCAACGGCGCCTCGCTGGTCACGCTGCCGCAACACTTCAAGAACCATGGCTACTTCTGCCAAGACATTGGCAAGATCTTTCACAACATGGGCGACACCCAAGACCGCCAATCATGGTCGATGGACGAAGCCTTCCACGCAGGAACGCATGCCGCCGACACCGTGCACTCCAACACACCCGTCGCCTTGCGTGCTCGCAAGATCAAGAAGGCACCGGTGACGGAAGCGCTCGACGTGCCCGACACCGCCTATCGCGATGGCCAGATCTCGCGTCTGGCTGCGTCCGTGATTCGCGACTACCCCCGCGACTCTGCCCCGTTCTTCTTGGGCGTCGGATTCTGGCGTCCTCATTTGCCCTTCGTTGCACCAAAGAAGTACTGGGACCTCTACGATCCGGAGCAAATCACCGCTCCCGAACTCGAATCCAAACCGCTCGATGTCCCCGACATCGCGATGCACATTTCGCGGGAACTTCACGGGTACGATGGAGTCCCCAAGCAAGCCGAGTTGTCACCGGAACTGAAACGACATCTTCGCCATGGGTACTACGCTTCGATCAGCTTCCTCGATGCCCAAGTTGGGCTGATCTTGGATGCACTCAAAGTAAGCGGCCAGCAAGACAACACACTTGTCGCTTTCGTTTCGGACCACGGATTCCACATCGGCGAAAAAACGTTGTGGGGCAAGACCAGCAACTTCGAGCTCGACGCCAGAGTTCCTCTGATCATCGCGGATCCACGCACCGACCAGACGGGCCAGCGAACCAATTGCCTGACCGAATTGGTTGATCTCTACCCCACCCTTGCATCTCTCGCGGGCATCGCTGACGACCTCCCCGAGAACTTGGAAGGATCCGACCTCTCGTCGCTGCTCACGACCCCAAACCAAATGCTGAAGGTCGCCGCCTTCACCCAGCACCAGCATCCGTTTTACGCACCTCGCGAAAAGTGGATCGCGTGGGGCTACTCCGTTCGATCGCCAGATTGGCGATACACCCAGTGGCGATCAATCCAGGACGATCAAATCATCGCGGAAGAACTCTACGATCATCGCACCGACCCGACCGAAAGCCAAAACGTCGTTGAGCAACACCCTGAAATCGCTCGCAAGCATGCCAAACAGCTCGCCAATCATCCCGCGTCTTCTTCTGGCCGCTTGTCGGATTGAGCCCCCGCATTGCTCAAATTCGCGATCAAGTCTTTGAATGCCTTTTGAGCGGCGTCGATCAAACGCCCCATTTCTACCTGGGCAGCTTTCATTCGCTTGAGACGTTCCAGGTTCTTCACGTCCTGACCTGACCGGATGCTTTGCAACAATCCGCCTACCAAGGATTGCCATCGACTGGCGGTCACGCTGAACTCGTTTCTCAGTTGATTCACCTGATCCAACGATTGGTGTGTCCGCCCCTGCTGATCCTCCTTCTCGGCTTCGGCAAGCCGGCAAGCGAACAGATGAAACCCCGTCAAACCGCTGACCACACGCCCATTCGGCAGACCGCGAATTTGACCTCCGGGAAGTGACTGCGTCCTTCGCACGGTCGCCAGAACCAAAGCAAACTGTCCTCGTCTCGACAGATCGAGATCCATTCCCTCACCCTCAATCGAAAGCCCCGGACGCACATCACCACTCACTCTTCGAATTCCCAAACCCGCACGTAATCGACTTCCATCGTGGTGGGAAGTTCAGTGGCTGGATGAGCAACATTGGCCCGCAAACGATTGTCCGCAAACACCGCAAACGGTGCACGCAGCCCAAGCGAAATTGCCACGTTCATCTCTCGATCCCAGTGGACATTTTTCTTGCGCCCCACTTCGATGCCATCGACATACCAAACGATCTCGTCACGCCCGACACGGCATCCGTACGTGTGAAAATCTTCTCCCGGATCGAATGGTGCTTTGTATTCGTTTGCCTGGGTGTCTTGAAAGCGCTCATCATTCGGTCGTTGCCACCCTCGCCCAGCGATTCCCGGCTTGCCATTCGACACGATCGCGTGGAGGTTGTGATCCATGATCCGTCGATTCCCCTCGACTCGGTCTCCCCGCTGAGACAATTCCACGATGTCAATTTCGCTGTAGCGAACCTCGCCGGCTGATACGATCGAATCATCAATCTTGCTGTACAGCCAGAACGATGGGCACACTCCGGGAAACACCGACGATCCCTTGATCCTTGCTTCGTAATACCCATAGGTTCCAACCGCATACGACTTCAGCATGCCGGATGTGAACGGGGTGGGATTCCCACTTTGGTCCCGCAACACATCAGTGGCCCCCTCTTTCGAATCAACACGCCGAACCGTCAGCGTGAGCACTCCGTTGGCCACGGTGGCGTTGGAATCGTTGTCCCACGTCCAGGCACCAAAGTTCTCGGGACGCTTGTTCCACTTTCGCCAATCGACCTCTTCGCCTTTGAAGTCATCCGAACGGTTCCACTTGATCACCCATTTTTCGCTCGCCTTCGCAGTCAGCGGCCTCGCATTCCGCTCAGATTGCGATAGGGCAGGAACGACCGGCAGAAGCAGCCAAAAAACCAAGGTGAAGATTCGCATCATGACAGGGCAACGACCTAAAAAGGAAAGATAAAAACACGCTTGATCAGCACAAGCTGATACCACGCGGGAACCGTTCGTCAATCACTCCGTCTTAGCAGAGTGACGCAACCGGACTGTTCATTGAGTCACGCTCCAATCTGTCATGTCGGCCGTTTGGACGTTCGCCCCGGTTCCTCTCATGTGAGCCGTTTGGGCGTTAGCCCCGGTTCCGTGAATGATCGAAGTCGTTCCCGACCGTTTTTCTAACGACTCAAATGCTGATCCGCGAACCTGAGATACTGTTCCCAATCGTACGCAGTGATATCGTGATCACCTTCTCGCAAGTGATAGCCGATGGTCGTGTGAATCGGTTGCCCAGGTGCAGGGAAATCCTCCTGTGTCAAAGCAGGTTGTCCCAACAGTTCATAAACCAGGCTGGCATGTTTCGCCGCCAAGAATTCTCCCTTGGGATCCGCCCAACGATCGTTCGTGGCACTGGCAACATACAACGGCCGAGGAGAGACGAGGGCCAGCAGCATGTGCTGGTCCACCGGCAACGCGTCTTCCCGATGCTGGTACTGATGGTGATTGGTGCAGAACCAATATCCCACCGGCTTGATCATGTGATGAATCCGTTCCCCAAAGCAACGCCGGTAGAGCGACGCTCCACCACAGCCGGAATCATTGCTGATCACCATCGCGAATCGAGTGTCTTGAGCCCCCGCCCAAAGGGCAGCTTTGCCCAACCGCGAATGCCCCACGACCGCCATTCGCGTCGCATCCACGCGTGGCTCCATTTCCAGGCGATCCAAAACTCGCGACAACGCCCAACCCCATGCACCAATGGAGCCCCATTCCGTCGGCTCCGGTTTGGTCTGTCCCTCCCGGTAGAACAACGGGTGAATGCCGTCCGTGAAGTCGTTGCGATAATTGTCAGGATCAACCTGGTCACGATGAATCGTGGCAACCGCGTACCCTCGATCAATGATTTCTTCCACTTGCCAACGACTGGCGGAAGAACCACGTTCCTTCCCCGTTCCTTGATCCAAAATTCCCGGGTCAGAATGAATCGTTTGATTCCCATTGAAATTCAAGCCGACAAACCCAGCGACTGGAGCCTCCGGAGCGTTCGGCAGATAAATCAAGATATCAATCCGGTACGCATCCTCCCCAAAGAATGCAGCCACCTGTTTTCGCGTGGCACGCCCACCCAAAGCGTTCGGATCCGTCTCCATCACCTCATACCGCACCGACAATTCCTGACTCGGCGTCTTCCCATACACCGATTCTTCAAACATCCGCAGCACTTCCCCACGCCGATGCATCATCCATTCCTCTCGCCCCACCGACTGCCCGGCGTGGTCAATCAACGGATCCGGCAAATCGTAGGCAGGCACCTTCGCTTCATCATAGTTGGTATCCGCGGGCTCTTTCCCGAGCGCCACCGTTGAACCGACCGCCACCAGAATCAACATCGTCAACGCACGGAACATCTTTGCCTTTCCCTCAATATTTCCCAAAACCTCTGGGCAACCCATCGCCCCAGTGCCTGCGCAAATCATACCCCATCTTCGGTGTCTGGTTTCGTCCCCAAACACCAGATCAGAACACGAGTCACCAAGTGCAGAGGCCGCCAATAGCCTCGCGGTTCTCCTGGCAACGCGATGGCACAGTAGGCCGCAGCCGAAAGGGTGCCGGCGACATAGGCCCCCGCCAAAGCAAACAGTGAGATCACACCAAACGCGTCGTCATCCCAGTGTCGGTGATTCAAGAGTAAGAAAGCAAAATCAAAAACAAAAGCAGCGACAAAGAACCGCCGTCGCTCGCCATGCACTTCAAAAGCGACCACTGGAAGAATGCACATCGCACAGAAATGAAGCAGCCAGGCCAGCACGGTCAAAACCGCAGGCAAAACACCCTCCAGCCAAAACACACAAGCCAACGCCGCAAACAGCGTCCAAAAAAGGAGCGAGCGAATCGAGAATTGAAACATTCGTCTTTCAGTGAACTGGCGAAGGATGATGAACAGAAGCAGATTGAGTCCCCCCAGATCATACAGGACGAACGTCCTACGACGCACAAGGATGGGAAGTGGACTTAGGTTCGACGTGGCTTGGTGGTTGAAAGCTGCCCGACGGAACAGTTGGGGACAACGGTTCTACTCTGGCGCTTGTCGCTTCTTCCCATCGCCCCGGAAGGGGCCGCCGTCCTTAGCTCGGGTCGGAAGCCCCGAGAACGATGACGAACAACGGAAGCTCGCCCTGGACGGGGCCGTCGTGGGAGACACTGTGTTGTTGCGTCGCGTGACTCAAACGATTCCAAGTGGACTTAGGTTCGGCGTGGCTTGGCGGTTGAGAACTGCTCGACGGAACAGTTGGGGACAACTGTTCTACTCTGGCATTTGTCGTCTCTTCCCATCGCCCCGGACGGGGCCGCCGTTCTTAGCTCGGGGCGGAAGCCCCGAGAATGATAACGAACAACCGAATCTCGCCCCGGACGGGGCCGTCGTCGGAGACACTGTGTTGTATCGCGGCGTGACTCAAACGATTCCAAGTGGACTTGGGTTCGGCTTGGCTTGGCAGTTGAAAGCTGCTCGACGAAACAGTTGGGGACAACGGTTCTACTCTGGCGCTTGTCGTCTCTTCGCGACGGCCCAGAAGAGATGCGATTGCAGAGTGCAAATGGTTCCGCGCGGTCAGAAACTCGGTCGGTAGCCTTCTGTCAACTTCAAGGATTGTTGCTCGTGCATCGATTGATCCAGCGGAATCAGCCCGGTGTTGATGACCACGATCTGCCCCTGCTTCGAGATCGCATATCGCAGGAAGGTGGCGGTCGCTTCGTCCATCGGTTTGCCTTCTGGTTTGAAGGCGACCGCGTACAAATGTCTCGCCAACGGATACTGCCCCGAATAAACCGGTTTGAAACGGCGTTGCAAAGACGGGTCGTTCGCGTGTCGCTCGTTGAAGAATTGGCGATACGGTTCGTCGTCGTTCTGTGCGATTGCGATGGGGCGAACCGAATCCACCGAAAAGTCCAATCCCGCGTAGCCAATCGCGGCCAACGAACCACCTACCTCATCCACGACTGCGACCGAGTCCTCTTGGGGTTGGTAGTCACGACGAAACTCGCCGCCGTCGAGGACAACATCGACGAAAAAGTCTCGCGTTCCCGACAGCTCATTTCGTCCGTAAACCGAAATCGGCTCATCGGGGAACGGAGGCAAAACAAACTTGCCCCACGTCAATTCGCGTCCTGCTTTTTGCGGGCCAAAGATGCTGGCGACTTCCGCAAGCGTCAGCCCACGCAACGGGTTGTCCTGGTGCACGTAAACCGCCAAAGCATCCAGTCCAACCTGAACGACGACCGGCGGTGTTTGAAACTGTTTCCGAAACGCTGCCAATTCATCACGGGTTGGCGCCCGACTCATCAAACCAATTTCAGCTTCACCGGCGATCAATGCAGGAATTGCCGAAACGGTTCCCTTCGATTCCAGTTCCATGGACACCGTTGGTGTGAATCGACTGAATTCTTCAATCCATCCCAACGCCACCGGACGGAGCGTGTCGGATCCGGCGATCCGAAGTGTTCCCGCAGGAACCTCCACCGGTTCAAACGAAGCGAGACCAGCCAACCCTTCGCCGCTGGGCGCCGAAACAGTCGCCTTGGGCTCGGACGATGCGGTTGCCGTTCCGTTGATGCTGCTCGCCAAAATCGGCAACCCAAGCGCCAACATCGCACTGACCGCCAAACCGATCGTTGCCTTGCCAGCGTCCCGAAAAATGATGCCTGTTGTCTCCTTCAATGGCGGAGCCTTCAACAACAATGAGATTGCCGTTTCGCGGCCGGCCAACAATCCCAAGAACACCCACGTCGTGCTCATCGGCATGTTGCTGTATTCCTTGAAGATCACCAGGATGAAACCATAGATGAAATCAACCACGGTGGCGGATCGAATGTCCCCGGTGTTGGTTTTGCTGGTCACGATCTGCTGGATTTCACCGCCGCGACGCGAAAAAATGAACGCGTGCAAGCCGAGCATCACGATGGCGGCAAAGAAGAAATATGGTGCGTCCAATTTTCGCGGCAAATACACAAAGATGTTTGCCAAGTCATGCATCAACCACTGGCTCCACAGGAACGCCGTCGACACCCACTGAAGCATATACCAAGGCTTCGCGGCGGGTTTGTCTTTGGAGTCAGCGATTTTCTTTTCAAACGTCTTCGCGATCAGCACATAAACACCGATGGCGACGAAGAACGACACCAAGTATCCCAGCATCGACTTGGTCAACATGGATGTCATGTTGCCAGGTGCGAAAACAGCCAAGACCAAAAACGTGGTGCTGACGGGGACTCCGAATCGCGTCAAAAACAAAATGATGATCGGCGGAATGATATGCAACCAAGTGATCCCGCCGGCCGGTTGTGGGAACTTCGAAAGACGACCGAACGACACGTCGCCGTCATTGGAGATCCAGCCATAGACGAACACGATCATCAGCACGGTACAGGCGAACGCCCACAGCAACCACCACGGTCGCTTGGCATTGGAACTCAGAAACGTGCCCAACGTCTGAATCGCATCGTTCGCCACGATGTAATAGGCCGCCAACAGAAAGCCAACGATCGCAAAGGTTTCGGTCATGTGGAATCGAAAAAGAGCGGGGAGTGATCAACAGTTCAACTTCTGGCGGGGTAGCATATTGAGCCCCCATTTGCTCGGAAACTCAAAAACCCCCGGGCCCCACCAACCTTCGCCCAAACTTCATTTTTCGATTGAGGAAACGGACCAGGCGAGACCTCATTTCGAACACGCTCATCCAAACGCTTTTTTCGCACGACGAATTTGGAAGGCAATTCTTCGGAACTTTGACGTGTGGCGTCGAATCGTTTTGTGCGGAAACAAGACAGGCGGATTGACCTGTTCAAACCCTGGAATCGCACTGTCGGGGACCAACTCCCTAACGCGCCGCTTGCCTCCACAAGAAATGGAGAGCGGATATGATGGTGCCGAAAACTCGATTCACCGACACTTCTTTGATTGCTGCTTTGACCATGATGCTTGGATTGATTCGCTGGAAATCGTTGGCTCTCACGTGGGCGACTTTGTTTGCTCTTCACGGCGCACTTGAGACACGGGCGTCCTCGGCCGCAAAGCCGAACGTGGTGATGATCTTGACGGACGACCAAGCCCCGTGGGCGTTCGCCGAAGCGGTTCGTTCCGGGCAGTTTGATGACGTCCCGATTCCTTCGACACCGAACATGGATCGCTTGGCGGCAGAAGGAGCCGTCTTTCGGAATTTCTTCTGCACGACGCCAGTGTGCAGTCCCGCTCGTGCGACCTTGATGACAGGCCGCTACGCCAGTGAATTCGGGATCACCGACTTCATCCCGCAGCCGGGCCACAAACTCTACGATCCCGACGCTCCGATTTATCTGGATCCCAACACGACCGTCACCTTCGCAGAAGTGCTCCAACGTCAGGGCTATCGCACCGGTTTGGTCGGCAAGTGGCATCTCGGCGACTGGATGGCACCGGAGGATCGCGACAAACACCCGACCCAGCATGGGTTCGATTCGTTCATGGGGCTGACGGGAGGCGGGACGTCACCGGACAACCCGGAACTGGAACTCGACGGCAAAGTCCAGACTTTCGAGGGACTGACAACGGACATCCTGACGGATCATGCCATCGAGTTTGTGGAACACAACGCGGACCGTCCGTTCTTTCTGTGCCTGTCAACTCGTGCTCCCCATGGGCGCTGGCTGCCAGTCGCGCCGGAGGACTGGGAACCGTATGACACGATGGATCCAACTATCCCGGAGTACCCCGGCCTGGATTCGCAGAGAATTCGCAAAATGATGAAGGAGTATCTGGCCAGCACGACCGGCGTGGACCGCAACCTCGGGCGATTGCTGCGAACGCTCGACGACCGAGGCTTGAGTTCCAACACGATTGTGATCTTCACGTCGGATCACGGATTCAACATGGGCCACAATGGCATCTGGCACAAAGGCAATGGGATCTGGGCGACGAAACAAAAGCCGCCAGGCGAAATGAACCAAGGCACTCGCGTGATCTCAGACAAGTATCGCCCCAATCTTTACGACCATTCACTGCGTGTGCCGGCGATCGTGAGATGGCCCGGCGTGGTGAAACCTTCCGCCGTGATTGAGCACACCGCGTCTCATTTGGATTGGTTCCCGACGCTGTGCGCCGTCGCGGGTGATGCGTCCGCAACGGAAGGTTTGATGGGCCGAGACCTGACACCGCTGTTGAAAGGTGAATCGCCCCCGAACTGGGAACAGGAACTGTACACCGAGTACGACATGATCCGCTACACGACCGCGTCCCTGAGAGGTTACCGCACCCCGCGATACAAACTCGTTCGCGATCGACACAATGAAGGACGCGACGAGTTCTATGATTTGCAGTCCGATCCTGGGGAACACCACAACCTGATCCGCGAACCAGAAGCGCAGCCCGCGATCCAAGAGCTCGACGCAAAGCTGCGAAAGATGGAAGCAAAAGTGCAAGCACGCAAGTGAGCCAGCAATTGTCACCGCCCCGCGGTTCCCGCATGCGGCGTCTCCGCACCACAGTCGCGGAGCGACGAAATCCGTCAGCCTTGGGTTTTAACCCAAGGTCCCCAACGCCCAGCGTGTTCACCAATTCGCGGAGCGACGACAGCCGGGAACGCGTTTCGAACAACTGTCGCCGCTCCGCGGCTTGGCCGTTGCGGGTGACGCCTCTTTAACCTCGGGTTGAAACCCGAGGCTACCAACTGTCACCGCTCCGCGGTTGAACCAGTCGCGGAGCGACGAAATCCGTCAGCCTTGGGTTTCAACCCAAGGTCCCCGACACCCCAACACGCCTGCCAAGTCGCGGAGCGACGACAGCCGGGAACACGTTCCGAACAACTGTCGCCGCTCCGCGGCTTGTCCGTTGCGGGTGACGCCTCTCTAACCTCGGGTTGAAACCCGAGGCTGGCAACTGTCACCGCTCCGCGGTTGAATGCGCCGGCTTTGAATGCCCCAACACGATCACCTCGGCCGGATCGATGCGTTGACCGGCACTACTGGACCGAAGCCAACAGTGGCAAATTCTCTTGCGATGACACGACCACCCCGCCCGGCTTTTCAACCGTGATCGCGAAAGCGACCGGATCCAGGACTTTCAATTTCGCTGTGATCGGAACCACAACCTCCCCGGTCGAATCAATGTCGAAGACGCCACCGTCGATCGGTTCGTCATCCCGCGCGGGGTCAATGATCCACAACTGATACTGCTCCACCGTCACATCGTTCACGGGCATCCCGACAAAACGCATGTAACCGTTTTGGGATTCGTTGCTCCACACAACGTCCCCCTTCACTTCCGTTTGGAACGGATGCTTGCCATCGCCCCACGCAACTTGGACCACATCCTCCGCTTCGTTCAACAGCAACAAACGCTCCGCCGCGGCGGTCGTCTCGGAATTGCCAAGACCATCCCACTCACTCCCGCGCCACAGCCCCAACGCCAACAAGGCGGAGGCAGCGAACGCCAGCCAAGCGGCAGCTTCGCGGGGTCTCATACCGGTTCGCTTTCGAGGCTGGACCATTTCCAACGGGGCAGGCGTGACCGCGTTGTCCACCGAATCGTCCGTCCGTTGCTCGCTTCCGATTCCTGTTGCAGAAACCTCCGCGAGAACGCGTCCTGCGTCAGCTTGGATCTTCTCGCGTAAGCCGGCGGGCAGTTCCGCATCCGGGCTGGTGTCGGAATCTTGAGACCGCCGAAAGGACAAAGCCATATCCACCGCGGCCGCCGTTTTCTCCAGCTCGAAGAACGTCGCCAAATCGGCCTCGGTCTCCTGCCAGTTCGAAACTTCGTCGTGCTCTTGATCAGACAGATCACCAAGGACTTTCCCCGCCAAGAGCTCCTGCGCACGACGCGGTAAACGCAAGTCGTTGTTGGAAGCGTCGCTGCCGGGATCCCCTGGATCGTTGGTCGGCTGGAAGTCGTCTGGTCGCTCACTCATAGCCCACCCCCGCTTTGATCAGCAGCCGCAACAATCGGGCTGCGACCTTGTCGATTCATGCATTCTTTCAGACTGAGCAACGCTCGCCTCGCGTTTGACTTGACCGTCCCCAGCGGCATGCCGATGACTTCGGAGATTCTTCCGTGCGACAGCCCTCGATGAATCGACAAATCAATCACCTTCTGCTGTTCAACGGATAACTTCCTCAAACAACTGTCCGCTTTACGGGCCTCGTCTGCCAGCTCCGCTGCGCGGCTGCCTGCCGTTGCGGATTCATCCGCCTGTTCATTGACGAGTAAATCACCGCCACCAACCTCGCACTCAGTCGGACGAATGCCACGACGCATTCGGTCAATGATTCTGCGTCGAGCGATCATGGCAATGAATGTGACCTCGGTGGACTTTTCGGAATCAAACCGAGCCGCGTTTTGCCAGATGGAAACAAACGCTTCCTGGACCGCATCCTCCGCGTCTTCGGCCGTGGGTGCCAATCGCCGGGCAAGTGACCAGACGAGACGCCCATATTGGTCCAGGCAATCTCCGACTGCAGAATGCTCTCCCGCAGCGATTCGCTCTAAAATTGAGTTGCTCAAGTCCGCCTTCGCTCAGTTGAATTCAGGTCTTGTTAACAAGTGTTCCACCAGCATGAACGCTGGCTCACACAACACCATGGGGCCAAACATTTGAATCCCCTCGTTCGTCACGGCCCGTGCAGTATACCCTGGCTGCTCTGCCGCGCAACGGACAAGCGAGCTTCAATGTGAATGAAACTCGCTCGTTCGATTTGGGTCGACGACGAAGCAGAAATCGATGCTCGCAGCTTAGCGGTTGGCCACAATCTGACCGTACATCTGGTCGATGCCGGTTCGCAATGTCCAAGCACGCTGGGTCGGACAGGTGGTGTGGTTGGCACTCGTCAAGACAGTCGACATGTGACTGTTCAGCGAGTCGCCAAGGTTTGCAGACATCAGCTCGGTCATCGTGTTGTGGTACAAGTCTGCACATGCAGCGTGGTGGCCGGCGTTGAACAAATGAGCACCTTGAGCGACCGTGTTCTCAATCACTCGACGAGCGTCGACAGCATTCTCTGGTGGAAGCAGTACCGCATCGATGATGTGGATGACGCCGTTCGAAGCGTCCACATCGGTCGCAACCACCTTTGAGTCGTTGATCATGGCACCACCGTCAGTCACTTTGATAGCAACTGGCGATCCTTGAAGTGTTTTGGCAGACTTCGCTGCGACAGCGTCTTCCGAGTACACGCGGCCCGCGACAACGTGGTACTTCAAGATGGCGACCAACTTCTCCTTGTTCTCTGGCTTCAACAAAGACGCAACCGTCCCTTCGGGCAACTTCGCGAATGCTTCGTCCGTCGGTGCGAAGACAGTGAAGGGGCCTTCGCTGCCGAGCACTTCGGCCAGTCCAGCAGCCTTCGCTGCAGCAAGCAACGTCTTGAAACTACCTGCCGCATCCGCAGTCTCTGGAATGGTCTTGTCGGCTGGCAAAATCACGCTGTCGATGATGTGGATCACGCCGTTGTCGCAAACGATGTCCGTGGTCACAACGTTGGCACCATCGACCA
This sequence comes from Rhodopirellula islandica, assembly GCF_001027925.1. Lineage (NCBI taxonomy): Bacteria > Pseudomonadati > Planctomycetota > Planctomycetia > Pirellulales > Pirellulaceae > Rhodopirellula > Rhodopirellula islandica. Next base: position 94,821 of record NZ_LECT01000043.1, read on the forward strand.
TGACGCTGGAACCATCCACCTTGATGTCGACTCGTTGGCCGTTGACGGTCTGGGCACCCTTCAAGCCGACCACTTGTTCCGCCATCACTTTGCCCGCGACGACGTGGTACGTCAGGACGCCAGCCAATTTGCCTTTGTTTTCAGGCTTGAGCAATGTCTCCACCGTGCCGGCTGGCAGCTTCTCGAAAGCCGCGTCCGTCGGTGCAAAGACGGTGAATGGACCGTCACCCTTTAGAGTGTCGACCAGGTCAGCAGCACCGAGTGCAGCCGCAAGTGTCTTGAACTTGCCCGCACCAACTGCGGTATCAACAATGTCGGCGGCAGTTGCTGATGCGGCACTCATGCCAATGAGAGCCACGGCGAACAAACTGGTCAGTGTCTTTTTCATCTTTCTGTCTCTCAAACGAATGTTTTGAATTTCCAAAACCACGTCTCTTCTGCGTGGTTGTTTGAGAGTTCGCAGCCAGGCAGGCTTTGGATGCAGAAAGATTTCAAACAAATGAAATTTCTCCGATCGCCACGTTCAAACAAGGGAAACCGCACCAATCTCGCACGAGACTTGGTTGATGCCGGCCTGCGAAGCGAGCAGTCGCCCCGCTCCGAGGATCGACAAATTGCAAACGGCGTGCTCGGAAGTTTGAATTCCCCCACCTGATCGCAGAGACCATGCCGTTTTCAGGTGCTGGGCCAGCAGCGTCATGAGCCCCCCGCCCGACGAAGGAGGTTGTGCAGTTTATCGAGGCCGCGTTTGAGCGGGTTTCAGCATTTGAGAACCTCTCCCGAAACGAAGTTTGGGGGGAGGTCGAGCGACGCCGTTCAGGCGTACGCGAGGGAGGGGGCCGAGCATGGGAAGCGGCGCGGATTGCCCACGCCCGGACGACCGAATCAAGCCAAGAGGTCGTGCACGACCTGGGAGGGTTCCACGCCGGTCAATTTAAAATCGAGGCCTTGGTAGCGGTGGGTGAAACGCTCATGGTCGATGCCCAACACATGCAGTGCAGTGGCGTGCAAGTCGCGTACATGAACCGGATTTTCGACGACGTTGTAGCTGAAGTCATCGGTTTGCCCGTGAGACGTCCCAGGTTTGATGCCGGCACCCGCCATCCAAATCGTGAAGCAGCGAGGATGGTGATCGCGACCGGCTTCGGGTGAATCCCATTTGCCTTGCCCCGCGACTCCGCGTCCAAATTCACCACCCCAAATAATCAACGTTTCGTCGAGCAAACCGCGCTGCTTCAAATCTTTGACCAACGCGGCACTCGGTTGATCCGTGTCAACGCAGCGCGAAACGCACCAAGAACTGAGCCGCGAGTGATGATCCCAATCGGGGTGAAACAATTGGATGAACCGCACATCACGCTCGGCCAAACGACGCGCCAGAATGCAGTTGGCGGCGTAGCTGCCGGGCCGACGCGAATCGGGACCGTACAGTTCGAAGGTTGCGTCGGATTCATCACTCAGATCCGTCAGATCTGGGATGCTGGTTTGCATCCGGAACGCCATTTCGTATTGTGAAATCCGGGTTTCGATTTCAGGATCCAAGGTCTGCTGGTGATGCGATCGATTCATTGACGCCAACCCGTCCAGCATTTCACGCCGCAGTTCTCGCGGGAAACCATCCGGATCGTTCAGGTACAGGACGGGATCCTTTGCGCTGCGCAGCTTGACGCCCTGATGTTTGGACGGCAAAAAGCCACTGCCCCAGTAGTGGTCGTACAGCGGTTGGTCGCTGGGACGCTTCATTTTCGAAATCAGCACCACGTAATCGGGCAGATTTTTGTTCATGCTGCCCAGCCCGTAACTGGCCCAGGCACCAAAACTGGGACGTCCTGGCAGCTGGTGGCCGGTTAGAAACTTGGTCATCGCGGGCGCGTGATTGATCTCGTCGGTGACCATGGATTTGACAAAGCAAAGTTCATCAGAAATGGATCCGATGTGCGGCAACCACTCGCCGATCAATCGCCCGCATTCACCGTGGCGATGAAATTTGGTGATCGCCGGAAGAATCAATTGCTTTTGGTTCTTGGTCATCCCGGTCAGGCGTTGTCCCTGACGAACACTGTCGGGCAGTTCCGTACCGGCCAGCTTGGGCAGATTGGGTTTGTGATCGAACAGTTCGATCTGTGAGGGGCCGCCGGATTGGGTCAGGAAGATGACTCGCTTGGCTTTCGGTGCAAAGTGCGGCAGGCTGGATTTCAGTTCCGCAGCGGCCAACTCATCGCCCAGCATGGCCCCTGCCGCCAACGCACCAAAATTGAACCCGGCCTGGTGGAGGAAACTGCGTCGTCCGAGCTGTTGTTGAATTTCATGAGGGTTCATAGGAATCGGAGAGTTGTGGGGACGAGGCTGGTGGTTTGTGTGGAGGCGGGCCGGCGAAGCGACTCATTCACGTGTCATGGCTTCATCCAAATTCAAAATCAGGCTGGCGGTGGTCTGCCAGGCCGCGGTTTCGGCAGCCACGCCTTCGCCAGGCGGCTCGGTTTGCCCAACCGTACAAAACTCCATCGCGTCTTCAAGATGGTCTGCGTAGTGCTCATTCACGCGGGTCCAGACGGATTGCAACGCGGCCAATTCCTGCGTGCTGAGTTTTCGCGATAGAACACGACTCGCCAGCTCATTCGCGTTGGATTCCCAGGTTGTTTTCTGGGACGACTCCGCCTGGCCAACGATCGCATCGGCAATGGACCGAGATGATTCCAACATGGTTGTGTCGTTCATCAGCGTCAGTGCATGCAGCGGCGTGTTGGTGCGGCGAACGCCGACTTCGCAAACACGGCGTTGGGCACTGTCAAACAGAAACGTGGGGGCACTGCTGCGACGCCAAAATGCATACAAAGTGCGTCGGTACTGCCGATCCCCGAGACTGGGTTGATAGTCGAACCGGCCCATGGTGATCTCCGCCCACACGCCCGGCGGTTGGTAGGGATAAACGGGCGGTCCACCGACGGTGGGATCCAGCAATCCAGACACCCGAAGGGCGTTGTCACGGATCATCCAGGCAGGCAAACGGAACCGAGGGGCTCTGGCCAGCAATCGGTTTTCGGGATCCCGTTCTAACAGCTCGGCCGTTGCCACACTGCTCTGCCGATACGTCTGGCTGGTCGCGATCAGCCGCAGGATGTGCCTCAGGTCCCAATCGTTTTCCATCAGCTCGACCGCCAACCAATCCAGCAATTTGGGGTGCGTTGGCAGTTCACCTTGCAAGCCGAAGTCGTCGGGGGTTCGAACCAACCCAGCACCGAACATCAGTTGCCACATGTGGTTGGCGGCAACACGAGCCGTGAGCGGGTTTTCGGGATCGACGATCCAGTTCGCCAGGTCCAACCGCGTGCGAGCCTTTTCGGCTGGCCAATCCAACACACTGGGCAGGACCGCGGGCTGGACCACATCGCCCTTGGCATCCCAGACGCCACGCAACAGCACGTGAGTGTCTCGCGGTTTTTCGCGTTCCTTCAACACCATGACTTTTCGCGGTTCGGACTGTTTCTTTAGATCTGCAAGTTGTTTCCGTGCTCGTTTCAAACGATTGGATGCGAACTGGTATTCGTCATCGCCCAACAGAAACTGGTCAAGCAGACGCTGGCGGAGTTTCTCGTCGACCGGGGCGTCAGTTGTTTGCTCGTTGGAGTTCAGACGCTCAACAAGTTCTGAGATCGGAGACCCGCCGTCGACCCGCCGAACCGTTTCGCCTTGTTCCGATGACAGGGAAATTCGGAACCGGCCGATATTGGCGTGCCCATGGGTGGATCGATGACGCAGCAACACGACGAATTGGTCCCCGGGTTCGACTTGCCAAGGTTGATCCAGTTCGTAGACACCGACGTGTTGTGAAATGGTTTCGGCACCGTCGGTTGTCCAACCGTCGCGAGCGTCATCGTTGAGTGTTTCGCGAATGCCGCCGTACTTGCTGTCCCAGTCGGTTTCGCGTTTTTTGTCGGCTTCGTAGTCGGCGATTGCCTGAGACAGATCCAGTTGGCTCTCGGAGGGACTGCCTTCGCGGCGGCCCATGGCGAGGACGCTGGTCAGTGTGAACTCACCGTTGCCGTCTCGTGCAAAACGTCCGTCCACATGCGACGGATGAGGAAACACTTCGATTCGGATCCCGGTGACACGAGGCATGCCACTGGGGATTTGCATGACCACTCGGTAGTCGTCTTGAACCGGCGTTGGCCCCTGCGTTTGCACGATTGCATCGGCTTCGAGTTCGAACTCGGTTCCCTCGCTGCTGTTCAGTTTCGGCGGCGGCGTGTGCCAAACCGAATGTTCGGAGCGTGGATTGCTTCGGAACTCTGACAACCATTTTTCGAAACGTTCCACCGCACACTGTTTCTCAGCGACTTCGGCTTCTTCGCACTGCGTGACAAACGTCGCGAATTCGTGGACTTGAGAATCAACGTTGGGGGATTCGAAATCGAGATAGGGCGTTGCTTTCATCCCCGCTCGCCCATCCTCGTCGATGCTATTGAAGTAGGCCGCCAACGAGTAGTAATCGTGATGCGTGATGGGATCAAATTTGTGCGTGTGGCACTGCACGCAGCCGAGCGTCAGCCCCAACCAAACCGTGCCGGTCGTGTTGACTCGGTCGATGACGTAGTCGATGCGAGATTCTTCGGGGTCGCGGCCGCCTTCGCCGTTCGTCATGTGATTGCGATGAAAACACGTCGCCAATTTTTGTTCGGCGGTTGCATCCGGCAACAGGTCGCCAGCGAATTGTTCGATCGTGAATTCGTCAAACGGTCGGTTCTTGTCGAATTGTTCGATCACCCAATCCCGCCAAGGCCAATTTTCGCGAGTCCCATCTTGTTGAAAGCCGTCGGAATCGGAATAGCGAGCGGCGTCGAGCCACCACATCGCCATGCGTTCGGCATGATGCGGCGATTCGAGAAACTGATCCACGAACCGGGGCCATTGAGCATCCATCCACGCCGCATCGATGTCCTCGGGCAATTCCGCGATTTGCGCCGGCGTCGGTGACATGCCCGTCAAGTCAAACGCGAAACGCCGCAACTGTGTGACTGGCGGCGCGAGTGGACTGAGCGTCAGACCGTTCTCTGCGAGTTTCTCGACCACAAACGCGTCGATCGGATGCGGTGCCGTGTCAGGAACGCTGGGCCGGGTCAGCTTTTCGAACGACCAGTGCTTTCCCCATTTGGCACCATCCAGAATCCATTGCCGGATCGCCTCGCGTTCCTTGTCGCTGAGCGGTTTCCGATGCGAATCCGTCGGCGGCATGACCGCGTCTTCGTCATCCGAAACGATCCGATTCCAAAGCTCACTGTTGTCGAGATCGCCGGCCTGCACCGCCGCGTAGCCACCGCGGTCTTCCTTGGCGGCCGATTCAAGGTCCAATCTTAAGTCCGCTTCGCGATTGCCTTCATCAGGTCCATGGCAATGAAAGCAGCGATCCGACAGAACCGGCAGAACGTCACGCGAAAACGAAACCTCGTCGGCCGGAGCGACGGACGCATCCATCGATCCAAGTGACAACAGAACGACGAGCGCCCCGCAAAGAGTTCTGAATCGGCAAGTCAATGGACTTTTGTTTTTTGCCCGCATGCCCTTCACTGCACCGGACATTTGAATCTCGCGTGACGATGGTTGCCGGGACACAGGCGACTGGTTCGGGCATCTGCGATCAGGGACGATGAGTTCACTCATGCAATGGGTGTGACAGGGCAGGGAACGATCAAACAACGCAAAACGGAGACAACTGTGGAGTCAGCGATACGGCGTCGTTCAGGCTTTGATTATTGTCCATTCACGAGTGGATGTCTTGCTGATTCATTGCATCGATTTGTAAAATCCTCGCATGGCCAAACCCACACCTGACGTCACAGACTGGCGAAACGAAGTCTTCGGAAGCATTGTCAATCCCTTGGCATGCTTGGAGCTATTCGATTATTTGCCACAGGTTTACATGTACGTCAAAGCTGCCGATGGACGTTACTTGCGAGCCAATCGCGTGGTCTGCCGGGTTGTGGGGGTGAACGATGAATCGGCGATCATTGGGAAGACCGACTTCGATTTCTTCCCACCCGCCATCGCGACGCAGTACGTCGAAGAGGACCGGCGAGTGGTCGCATCGGGGGCAACGCTGACCGATCAGGTATGGTTGGTTCCCGACAGTCGCGGCGTGCCGCAGATCTATTCGTGCAACAAGATCCCTCTGCTCGACCAAGCAGGCGACGTGGTGGCGTTGGCAGGAGTGAAACGGCCGTACCATGATTCCGAGGCACCGGAGAGCGGGCACTTGCGACTGTTGAAAGTGGTCCAGTTCGTGACGCAACATTACGGCGATGAAATCTCGGTGTCGGATTTGGCTCGCGAAGCCAACCTGTCACAGAGCCAATTGCACCGTGAATTCACTCGTTTGTTTGGAATCACACCCAACCACTACATTCGGGAAGTCCGGGTGGGTGTGGCCAGGCACCTGTTGGAGACCACCCAAGAAGCCGTCGGAGTGATCGCTGCCAGCACTGGTTTCTACGACCAGAGCCATCTGACCCGGCAGTTCAAATCCTCGACCGGGATCACTCCGACGGAATATCGTCGCATGTACAGTCCGCTGGAGTGAGACAGCAGCTGGATTGAGACAGGCTGGAACGTTGCCGTTGCCCGGTGAACGCCGGGACCTACCGATGGTTTGAATCGCAAAGGCCGCACCGAAAGTTCCCAAATTGAGACGGATGGCAGCCGAAAATGCGACACTTTCGACGACACTCGGGACGGGCGTGATGGACCGAAAGACTCCAGTTCGAGTGCCGAACTGGAACTGTTTGGTTCATTTGCTTTCAAATCGGTTGCGGAGGGGCCGAGCAAGTCCCCTTGGTAGCGTCAAACCTGGCGTTTTCAGCAATCTGGGCGATTTCCCTCAAGTCGTTCAGGCATTGGCACACAAGCTGCAATCCAAGCGATCCAACGCAACCAGATTTTCTCACCAGACATTCACTTGGATCCACCATGGCCACCGTCGACCTGCATTCCGCCGGCAATCATTCGCAGTCCCGCGAGCACCAACGCCCGTGGAGTGAGAGATTCGATGGGAGTGCGTCGTTGCCGAGGATTCGAGTCAGTGCGTGGTGGACGATGCTGGCGTGCAGCATGGTTGCGTTGGGCACGAGCAGCTACCTCGCGTTCACAGCGTTCACGTCGTCCCCTGTGGCAGGATGCGGCGGCGGGAGTCTGTTTGATTGCAGCCACGTGCTACATAGTCGCTGGTCCAAGGTGGGAGCCCTGCCGGTCAGTGTGCCAGCCATCCTGACTCATCTCAGCGTGATCTCGCTGCTGCTGTTCCGTCCGATCAGCGTTTTTTGGAAACGCATTCGCTGGGGCGCTCTCGGCGTGGTTGCTCTGACGGCCGGGGGAGCCGCGATTTGGTTCATTGGACTGCAAGTCTTTGCTCTGGGCCACCTTTGCCCGTATTGCATGGTCGCTCACGTCGCGGGAATCGTCTTGGCGGGTACGTTCCTCTACAGCCGCCCCGCGCAGGCACCGCCGCTGCGTCTGCTGTGTTCAGTCGCCGCAGTCGGGTTGGCCGCGATGATCACACTGCAAGTGGCAACGGAACCGGCACCGACGTTTGAGGTGATCGATCACAGCGCCCAACCGGCCATGTTTGAGGCGCCGGGAACGGTTGAATCGCCAGGAACATTCGAAGCACCGGGCGTGTTCGAAGCCCCTGCGAGCGGCGAATCCGCTCAAGGTGGCGAGATCGAAGGCTTGTTTGCTGCCCCCGAATCGGTCAGCACAAACCGGGAAGCAACCGAATGGCTCGATCAAGTTGCTAGCTTCGATCCCTCTCGCTTGGCCATGGCGTTGATTTATCCCGCGTCGTTGCTGACCTCGGAGGTTGCCGCGGAACCAGACCAGACCCCGAAGACGGCTGAGATTCTTGGCGGAGTTCGGTTGGCAACCAAGGATTGGCCGCTCATCGGAAAGCCGGATGCGGAGATGGTGCTGGTGGAGATGTTCGATTACACCTGCCCGCATTGCCAGCGCACTCACGAGTCGCTGGAAGCCGCCCAAGAACACTTTGGTGATCGATTGGCAGTGATCGTGTTGCCGGTTCCTTTGGACGGTCGCTGCAACCCTGCGATTCAAAGCACCAACGCGATGCACCGCGAAGCTTGTGATTTGGCAAAGCTGGCGGTTGCTGTCTGGATCGTCGACCGGGAGAAGTTCGCTGAATTCCATTCGTACATGTTCGAATCCAAGCCGACGCTTGCTCAAGCCACGTCACACGCCTCGCAATTGGTCGACGATGCGAAATTGAAATCAACCATGAGCAGTCCCACCCCGACCGAGTACATCCAAAAGCACGTGCAGCTGTATCAACGAGCGGGCTCGGGAACGATCCCCAAGTTACTGTTCCCAAAGACAACGACCGTGGGTGCGGTGGAATCTTCCCAGGCGATGATTCGATTGATCGAGCAACACCTGTAGGAACGAATTTGGCATACGATTCCGCCTGTGATCGAGCAGCACACCTTCCGGTTCCGTCACAGGCTGGAAGCGTATGCCACTTTCTTCCTCAGCTTGCAGCGTCGATTCGCAAGGCGACTTCTGCGACGCAGCGTGGAAGGTCCGATTGCGTTTGAGCTCGCAGCTCGATCTCAATCTGGTTTTGCCCCTTCCGCGGTTGTGGCACCGGCAACAGGTTTGATTCCTGCTGTCCAGCTCCTGCCGGGCCACCTGAGCCGATGACGACTTCGTTCAATCGAACCACGAAATGGTCCTTCAAGGCGGGAATGATTTCGATCGAGAGCTGATCGGATTCTTCCAGTCCCGTGGGGCAATTGAAATGCCGGCGATAGATGGCATGATATTCAGCCGACGATTGATCGCCCTTGCCGCTCTCGGCGCGAGAGACTTCGGCCATCGAGACCTCGTCGTTCGCCGAAGCGTCCGGCACATGGACACGCTCGGCTCGATGAAGCGATTGTCCATCGCGAAAAATTTCGCGGGTCCAGGGGCGGCGCAATCGAATGCGGTGAGTCATCGAGATCCGGTCTCCACAGAGAATTGAATTGCAAGCCAACGATCGAACTCGCACGCCTCGTCCTCGCACGTTTCATCTGACGGTGGCATACGACGGCACCGAATATTGTGGCTGGCAAGTCCAGCCTGACCAGCGGTCGATCCAATCGGAACTGGAACGCGTGATTCAGCCGCTGGCAGGACGCCCGGTTCGAATATTGGGCAGCGGTCGAACCGACGCGGGCGTCCACGCGATCGGGCAAGTCGCACGGTGCGTGCTGCCAAAGTGGAACGCCGGTCCGGTCGCCTTGCTGCGAGCGATCAACAGCAAGTTGCCCGACGACATTCGCGTCAAAGCCGTCCGCGAAACGCGAGAACGGTTTCACCCCATCGCCGATGCCACCGGCAAGCGATACCAATACATGGTGCAAATTGGTGGTGGACGTGATCCTTTCGCCAATCGATTCGTGCACCGCGTCGGCGGCCCGATTGATCATGCCGCGATGCAAGCGGCGGCGGCCAAGTTCGTCGGACGCCATGACTTCGTCGCGTTTCAAGGAACGGGTGCCCAACGGCCCTCCACCGTGCGAACGATCCATTCAGCCAGATGGTTCCGCCGAACCGCGAATGATCCCACCGGGGCAGAACTCGATGGCGAACACTGGTGCTTTGAAATTGAAGGCGAGGGATTTCTTTACAACATGGTTCGCAACTTGATCGGCACGATGCTGGAAGTCGGACGCGGCCGCAAACCGCTGGAGTGGATCGACGAGGTCTTCGCCAGTCGCGATCGCAAGCAGGCCGGTCCAACCGCTCCGCCTCAGGGGTTGTTTCTGTGCCGAGTGGATTACACGGACGAAGTCTTTGAACTGGATGAGCTTGATTCGGGCGGCTGAGCTGATCCAAGTGGACCGACGGTCAAACGCAAGGCAACCAGACGCGAAAAACCGGCAAATCAGTTTCGCTTTTGCTATGATCCCTCTCTCTGGGATCGTCTCGTCATCGGGGAGTGGCGGGACCCGTCCGGCGTGTCATCCGAAGGAACACACACCGCCGTTGAGACAGAAGACGCCAAAATCGATTCCCCAGAGATCCTCCCCAGAGGTTTTGCATAATTCGCGGACGACCACAGAGCGGTCGGACCAGATCTTCTCCTCCAAAACGCGAACAATTGTTACTGGTGTCCGAAAGCTCCGCACAACTGATCCTTGCCTCCGGAAGTCGAGCTGGCTTGGTCGCCGCCATTCGCACCGGCTACTACGTGATCGGTCGGGACCGCGGATGCCAGATTCGTCCCAAGAGTCGTTCCGTCAGCCGGAAACATTGCCTGTTGCACTGGGAAACGCCCACGGATTCGGAACCTCGGTTTCGCATCTTTGATTTGGACAGCACCAGTGGCACGCGGGTCAACGGAACTCGCATCCCCGCCCGAACCTGGGTGGAGTTGATTGACGGTGCCGAACTTCGTTGCGGAAAGATCACGTTCGCCCTCGCGATCGCTGCGGCTGGAAACGCGGACTCCCGGTGTTCACTGGATGATCGGGAGGCCCCGACTGGAGAAACAGCCGACGCTGCCACCGCGGCAAACGCTTCGATGTTGGAGGGAGACGCGTGGCAAGAAATCGACATCGCATCGTTTCTACAGGTTGCCCCGACGGTCACGCAAAAAGCTGGTCACGACGATATCCGCGCCAATGCCTCCAACCCCGCCCCACAAGGAACTGAATCGGGAATCTTCGAGAGCGATGAAGACTTTTCCGATGACGAAACGGCGGAAGACTCCGATCAATCGTCATCGAGTATCAACGCCGCGCCCCAGATGACAGACTCCAAGAATCCAAATCCTGAAGCCAACCAGGACTTTGGGAACAGACATGCCACCGAGAAAAATCCGGATCATGAGAAGAACCAGGGCACTCAAAAGTCCCCTTCTCTAAATGCAACCGATTCCAGGTTGGTCGATCGAAACCAAATCAAGATTTTCGCCGCGCTCGTGATGACCATCGCCTTGTTCGGCTTGGGTGGCTACCAAGTCATGCAGTTTTGGCAGGGTCCCGACGTTCGAATTGTCGACGGAATTGACTGATGGATTCGAACGACTGGGGGTCAAGGCGGATGCACTGATCGCAACTATACTGCTCCGCAATATGACCTCAGATCCCCTCTCTACCGACCCGAACTCGCCGGATCCGTCCGGACACCCGGGCGATCGGTCTGACGTCTTCGATCAGAAATCGGCGTCGTGCAACGGATCCAGCTCAGGCACCAGCACCTGCTCCCCCTCGATTTCGTGTTCTGATTCTGGCCTGGCGATCGCTGGCGAGGCAACGCCAGGGCCGGCGGATGGCATCTGCTCGGAAGCACCAAACAACAGCAATCCAGCCCGCAGCAAACTCGCGAAAGCGATTTCGTTTAGCCAGACGGTTGGGTTCGCGTTTGCAATTGTCGCTCTGCAAATGGGCCAAGGCATCTTGTTGGCCCGATTGCTGGGCCCGATCGGGCGAGGCGAGTACGCAACGACAGTGTTGTACGTGCAGATGGCGCTCTACGTCGGGTTGTTCGGCGGGATCGAAGTCATCTGTCGCTACGCAGCGGATCGCACCGTTGAGACAATCAAACTTCGACGAGCGGCGATGTGGTTGGGGCTGACCACCGGAGTCATCACGACCGGATTGGTTGTGGCCTGCAACGTGATCGCCTTGCCCGACGAAAAAGCGTACCTGATGTCGTTGGGTTGCCTGTGTGCGTTCAGTGTCATCGGCCAACACGTGATGCTGATTATGACCGCCGTCGATCGTGGAGCGGGCGACTTCACCCGGTACAACGTCCGCCGTTTCATCGCCGCCGCAGCGTTCCCGGCCCTGTTGTTGGTCGCAGCATTGGTAACCGAAGTGACGCTGACCCTCGCGTGCGTGCTGTTCGTCATCGCATCCGCGCTTTCGATGGCCGCCTGCGTGGTTGGACTGCCTCAAATCGCCACCGGGGAGAGCGAACCGCCGGTCAACCAGTTGCTCAAGGAAAGCCGCCCCTACGGGGTTTCCATGTTGGCGACTGATCTGTTCGAGCGGTTGGATTTGTTGCTGGTGATGTGGTTGGTGCCGTTGCTGACGCAGGGTTTCTACGCGGCGATGGTTCCGGTCGTTTACCCGTTGACGGTGATCCCCAACACACTGGGAATTTACCTGTTCAACACCGCTGCCGATCGCAGCAAGCGTTTGCAGACATCGGATGTGCACCGGATCCTCGGTGGTTCGATCGCAATTCAAACGGTGTCCACGATCGCGTTCATGATCGTGATCGGTCCGTTGGTGCGTCTGGTTTACGGCGAGGAATTTGCACCCGCGATTGTGTTCGCTTGGTGGCTGGCACCGGTCTCGGCGATCAAAGGCATCCTGCAAGGGCTAGACAGTTACGTCAAAGGCCGAGGCAAACCGCTGGCCCCGATTCGTTGCCGAATCGTCGCAGCGATCGTGATGCTGGGTTTGACCGCCGCCTTCGTGGGCACCTATGGTGCAATCGCAATCGCGGCGGCAGCGCTCGTGGGCCAGGTCATCTGCTTGGTTTGGCTGTCCGCGATTGTCTACGCCGACGTTCGCGAACAGAACGCTGAGATGGAACCGAGCTGAATTCGATGGCTGCCGAACGAGCGGCTACTTTGGGCGACGCTCGTCCAACCAATCCAGCTCTGGAACCCGGTCGGGCGATTGCTTCGCCCACTCCGGTTTCGGGAACCAACGCAGACCGCTGTATCGCGGGTAAGTCTCCCAAATGTCGCCGCCGTCGGGCCCGGAAACTCGTGGGTCGTTGGTTTCAGCGAGGTAATTGTTTAGACGTCGACTCAAAGTCTGCTTGACCTCTGCAAATTCGGGCTTGTTGGCCAAATCATTCAAGCAGGCTGGGTCGGACTGGATGTCATAAAGCTCTCCCGCCGGGCGTTTCGCAACGGCCCACTGCAAGTACTTGGCAAGCTCCGTGTCATCGTGGTTTTCGACCAGGAAGGTGAGCGACGGACAACCATCGATGTCATGATAGCCTTCGTGCATCGGCCCCAACTCTTCGGCAAGAATCGCTTTGTTCTTTGGGTAGGCTCCCGAGCCAAATTTCTGCGGCGCGCCGGCGGGCCAACGCTCCGGACGGAAGTTACGAATGAACAGATATTGATCCGTCCGAATGCAGCGTTGTGGGTAGCCGAGCGATTCATATCGAACCGATGAATGCCGTTCGCGCCCCGAGAAAATCGCCTCGCGATTCGACTCCACGGTTCCCTGTTTGCCCGACTGGAGCAACCCAACCAGACTGCGACCGCTCAAAGGTGTTTTCGCCGGAGGCTCCACGCTTGTCGCTTCGTAGATCGTCGCGGTCACGTCGATCAAGTTGACCAGGTCATCAACGGTTCGATCGCCCTTCACCTGGGCTGGCCAACTGATTGCCAGCGGCATGTGGATCCCGTACTCGTAGACATTCGCCTTGGCACGAGGGAACGCCATGCCGTTGTCGCTGGTCACGATCACGATTGTGTTGTCCAGTTCACCGGCTTTCTCAAGCGTGTCGAGCATGCGACCGAGGTGTTGGTCGAACCACTGGATTTCGTAGCAATAGTCCAGAATGTCGCTTCGAATTTCCGGTGTGTCGGGCAGGAACTCCGGCACGACGACCTTCGCCGGATCCATGCCATTTTTCAGCCCGATGCCTTTCTCAAACACGCGGTGAGGTTCTTGGCATCCGAACCAAAAACTGAACGGTGCGTCCTCTGGTTTTTGCTGCAGGAACGATTCGAAATTGGAGGCGTAATCAACGCTGCTGATTCCGCCGGGTGACTTCATTTTCTTGGACGAGAAAACCGGCCCAGCAGGGTTCCGAGAACGCTCGCTGATTTTCCAGTTCCCCGGCCCCCACCCTTTGCCTGTGTACCCAACAAAGTAGCCGGCCTTTTCCAGCCGGTCCGGGTAGACCTCGTACTTCGTTGCAAAAGAACTGGCGTGGGTTCCGGCGTGTTCGATTTGCCAGATATTGCGTCCGGTCAAAAACGCCGCCCGCATGGGACTGCAACCCGGTGACGGGGTGAACGCGTTGTTGAACAGGACGCCAGCGCGTGCGACGCGATCAAACGCAGGTGTCTGGATCGCTTGGTACCCGTAGGCGGACGTGTGCGGGAACGATTGATCATCCGAAATCGCGACCAAGACGTTGGGGCGGTCGGCGACAACAAGATTCGCCGACGAGAGCGTGACGGCAAACCACAAGGCGAGCTGGATTCGGTACAAACGAACATTCCTTCCGCGAGAGAAACTGACTGCGAAGGAAGATTCTAGCCGGGCCGATGCCAGCGTGCTTGCTAAGCAGGTCGGCTGGAATGATCGGGCACAACCATGTGAGCCGTTTGGGCGCTAGCCCCGGTTGCGCGTGAAAACCGTGGCTAACGCCAACGGCTCACATACCCGATGACACCTGCGTACCTGCTAGGGTTGCAATTGAACTTGGCGAAGATCCGTGCCCGTGGGAACTCCCGCCAGCATCGCTTGTAGTTTCATCATTGCGGGGATTTCGCCGGCGACTTCTTCGCCAGGCGGACTGCCCCAGAACCAACGTTCACCGTCCTGATTCGCAATTTCCAGCTGCACAATCGGGTTTTGACGCAAATCACCGTGCACCCCGATGCTCTGCAACTTCAGATCTTCGCGATGCGGTGCCAACAATCGAGCCAACAGGGCCGCGGCATGCACTCGGGTGTCGCCGAATGGAGACCCCAAGCGGCCAGTGTGATACGCGCCGGGAACGATGATGTGCAGGTAGTGATCGGTTTCCGAAGGGGCAAAGTCGCTGGGCAGCAGCGTGCCTTCGCCGTCGACGACCAAGAAACCTGGACCGGTCTTCGGGTCAACGACGTACACCATTGCGACTGGCAATCGGTAGTCCAACCGCACGTCGAGCCTGCCCTGAGCTTTTTTGCGAACCCCCACGACTCGGTGCACCCAGGGGTGACTGGCGAATGCCGACGCCACTTTCGCAGACACCTGAGGGTCGAGCAGCGACATGTCTTTCATCGCCGTTTCGGTGTAAACCGCGTCGATGATGTCGGTGCGAACGTAATCCGGCGGTGGTGTCACCGAGATTTGTTGAGCGTTGATGCCGTGGAACGTGACGGCAAAGTAGTCCGCCCACCAGGTTTGCCAAGCGGCATACCCAGCGACCAGCAAAATCGCAGGCCACAGAATCGACAAGACCGCTGGTGCGCCAATCAAACTGCGCACCCATCCCACCGTGGTCGGCTCATCCGCGTTCAAGTCGCGTTTGCGACGAATCAATCGCGGTCGTTTTTCGGCGGTGGACGTCTCGCTCATCCGAGTACGCTTACCAAATTTGCAGATTCAACTGCAAGTCGATCCCGGTTTGCATCAAGACCTGTTCACGAACTCGGCCGATCAGTTTCACACACTGGTCACTGGTCGCGTTTTCATGAGCGATCAAGTAGTGCGGTTCAGCGGAATCCAGCGAGACATCGCCTTCACGAATGCCTGCCAATCCGGTGCTGTTGATCAACTCGCAAGCGGAAATGGAATCGGGATCGATGAACGGCATCGCGATTCGATTGGATTCCGACGGCCGGCGTTGGCCACGATGAATCCACAATTTCTGCATCCGCTTGGTCAGCGCCGAGACATCCTTGGGTTCCAAGTTGAATGTCACGGACAAAACCACGGTGCCCATCAGGGTTGATTGGCGGTGAGCGAATCCGGCTTCCTCGCCCGTGATCGTTTTGCGCTTGCCATCTTCGTCGATCAGTTCGACCGACTCCACGACCGATCCGATGTCACGTCCTTCGGCGGAGACGTTTCCAACGACGGCGGCACCGATGCTGCCGGGGATGCCGACAAGGTGTTCCAACCCGCCCAGGCCTTCGCCAACGGTTTTGATCACCGCGTGAGTCAACTTGGCTCCGGCGCCCGCTATCAGTTTTTGGCCCTGGATTTCCAACCCGCTGGTCGCCGGGGCAGCCAAGGTGATCACCAAACCATCGAATCCGGCTTCGCGGACCAGCACGTTGCTGCCTTGACCGAGCACACGCAGCACCAGCTGTTTTTCGCGAGCAACGGCGTACAGTTTTTCGATCTGATCGATCTCAACCGGTTCGGCTAAAAATCGAGCCGGGCCACCAATGCCCAACCACAACGTTTCACGCAGCGGTTGGTTTTCGCGAACCACGTGCAGCAGATCTTCGGGGAAAAATTCGGTGAGCGATTCAGAGGGAGCAGAAGACACGTCGTTCATTTGCCGGTGCGAGTTTCGAAAGCCACCACCTCCAGGCGGCGGGACGCTGGACGCCAGTTTCGCAGTCCGAAGCAAAATTGGCAATCTGGATTCGACGAAGCCGCTGGTGATCGGCCCCCAATTGGCGAACCAGCGTCGATTGCCGCATCAACCGGTGCGACCCGGCCATCTCAAAAGCGTCCTAATTACCCTAAAACACGCTCGAATATCGCCGCAGGCCCCATTAAGCGACTGAAACCGGTTTCACCCCCTTGTCGCGTTTCGGCCAACTTCTGATATTGGGTCCCTCCATTGATTTGCATTTTTCCCCCGTCGCACCCACGGAATCCGTTCGATGACCGCTTTCCCCGATGTTCCTGTCGTTCAGTACGAAGGTCCCCAGTCCGACAACCCGTTGGCCTTCCGCTGGTACAACCCCGACGAAGTCATCGAAGGCAAAACGATGAAGGACCACATGCGGTTCAGCATCGTGTATTGGCACACGTTCCGCGGAACGGGAGCCGACCCGTTTGGCCCCGGAACAGCGGTTCGCCCTTGGGATGACGGATCCGAGAGCGTCGAAAATGCACAGAAGCGTGCCGTCGTCGCCTTTGAATTGTTCACCAAACTGCAAGCGCCGTACTACGCGTGGCATGACCGCGATGTGGCACCCGAAGGATCCAGCTTGCGAGAGACGCACGCGAACCTGGATGCGGTCGCCGACGTGCTGGAAGAACAGCAGAAAGCAACCGGCGTGAAGTTGCTGTGGGGCACCGCCAACATGTTCAGCAACCCCCGCTTCATGCATGGGGCCGCGACGAGCTGCAACGCGGACGTGTTTGCTTACGCGGGGGCTCAAGTCAAAAAGGCATTGGAAGTCACCAAACGTCTGGGTGGTGAAAACTATGTCTTCTGGGGCGGGCGTGAAGGCTATCAGAACCTCTACAACACCGACATGAAACGAGAACTGGACCACTTGGCCAAGTTCTTCCACATGGCAGTCGACTACGCCAAATCGATTGGATTCGACGGTCAGTTCTTGATCGAGCCCAAACCGAAAGAGCCCACCAAGCACCAGTACGACAGCGACGCGGCCGCGTGCATGAACTTCCTGCGTGCCTACGATTTGGATTCGCACTTCAAGCTGAACATCGAAACCAACCACGCGACGCTGGCTGGTCACACGATGATGCACGAGCTGGATTACGCAGGCATGCAAGATGGCTTGGGCAGCATCGATGCCAACACGGGTGATTTGCTGTTGGGCTGGGACACCGATCAATTCCCAACCGATTATTACCTGACCACGCAAACCATGCTGATGATTCTGAAGCACGGAGGCATCGGCACCGGAGGCGTGAACTTCGACGCCAAGGTGCGTCGGGAATCGTTCGAGCCCATCGATTTGTTCCACGCTCACATCGGCGGCATGGACGCGTTCGCGAAAGGTCTGAAGATCGCCGCGGCGATTCGTGCCAGCGGCGAATTGGCTGATTTCGTGAAGAACCGCTACTCGACCTGGGATTCCGGCATCGGTGCCAAGATCGAGGCCGGTGAAGTCGGCTTCGCTGAACTGGAAGCCTACATGCTCGAAAAGGGCGACGTCGACGCAAACCAAAGCGGCCGCCAAGAGTACCTCGAGCACATGATCAACAAGTACATCGATCGCGTTTGATCGATGTTCAGCAAGGAAGCAACCATCCCAAACCTTGGGTTGAGACCCAAGGCTATCCCATGCAGTGGCTCGGGATGTCGATTTTATTGCTGACGTTCTTCGAGGCGTCCTTCGCCCAGGACCTGAACCGTAGTGGACGAGGTGACGAGTCCTTCCCCACGCAAGGGACTCGTTGCCTCGTCCACTACCCAATGCTGCCCTTCATCAATCGACATCCCCCGCCTGCTGAGACAGAATCGGGAAACGGAGCCTCCAAGACAGTGTGTTCCCAGGCAGAGCCTGGGAACAAGGAAACAGGGGATCCAGAAGAGTAGAATCCGAGTCGCGGAGTGGATTCGTTTTCATATTTCCGCGTTTTCAAACTGCCGGGAATGAAATTGATGCCGCACCATACATCCATCGCTGCGGCAGCCCTCTTGGTTGTCCTGACTGCGACCATGACAACAACCTCGCTTGCCCAAGTTTCGTCCGGCGAGGATTCTCAAGCGACCGGTTGGCGGCTGAGCGAGACGGGCACGAACGTCAGCCTGCGTGGATTGTCCGCGGTCGATGATGATGTCATCTGGGCCAGCGGAGCGGAGGCAACCGTGATCCGCTCGCTCGATGGTGGCGAGACTTGGCATTCGTGTGGCCCGGATGGATATGACGACCTGGAGTTCCGCTGCGTTTGTGCGTTCAGTGCCAACGATGCGTGCATCGCCAGTGCAGGAACGCCCGCCGTGCTGTTGCGAACCGAAGACGGAGGCACCAGTTGGAAGGAAACCTATCGCGCCGAATCCGATGCGGCTTTCTTCGACGCGATGCAGTTTTGGGATGCCAAACGCGGACAGGCTGTCAGCGACCCCGTCGATGGCCGATTGCTGGTCGTCGAAACGAACGATGGCGGACTGTCCTGGAAAAAGCTGAGCACCGAACTTCCGCTCTCCCGTCTCGGTGAAGCCGCGTTCGCAGCCAGCAACTCATCGTTGTTGCTCGGTGAGGATGGTCGATTGTGGTTTGGAACCGGCGGTGCCACGTCCGACACCAGTCGGTTGTACACTCGCTCGGGTTGGAATCAGCCTTGGGTTCCTGTCTCGGTTCCCATGCCAAGCTCACAAGCCTCCGGCATCTTCGCCGTTTGCCGAGGTCCAGCCATTGTCGGTGTGGATGCCGCCGGTCCGCTGTTCTGCGTGGGCGGTGACTACCGAGCTTCGGAAACATCGAAGGTCACGGCCTGCATCAGTCTGGACGACGGAAAGACTTGGCAGCGTGTCACCGTTCAACCGGAGTCATTCCGAAGCGATGTCATGGCGATCCCCGAAGGCAGCCCGCTGGCCCGCTCCTTGATCACGGTCGGACCGGCTGGAACCGACCTGTCTCGTGATGGAACAAACTGGACGTCCTTCTCCGACGTTGGCTTCCACGCCTTGTCAGTCGGCAAAAGAAAAGTTTTCGCGTGCGGGTCCGAGGGCCGCTTCGCTCGCCTGGACTGAGCCCGGAACAAGGCCGATCAGTTCTAGATCCAGCCAAGGCAACAATCCCCACAATTTCGGGGGGCTGGATTATGCTGGAGGCATGAACCGTCCCGATGCCCCTGCCGCTGCTTCCGCCCCGACGGGTCAATCCGCTGCGGGGACGGTCTCGCCACAACAAATGGTCAAGCAGATCGCGAAAGAATCTCGCGATCAAGCGGATTTCCTGCACCGGTTCACGCTCCACCTGGCCGAGACTTTTTCGGCGGCAGCCGTGGCCGTTCAGGACGCGTCGTTCCCACAACCTCGGATGTTGGTTCGCAATGAGTCCGTGGCCGCGGGACTGGACCGAGCCCGGTTGCGAACGCAGATCGAGGCGGTTTCGCCATCGGTGGCTTCGTTCCCAATCACACTGAACCACTCCACCGGCGATCGGTCCCAAAACGACGCTGGTCCACCCCCTGAAGGACCAAGAACCACAACCGCGTTGGGCGTGGAGATTTTCCCGGCTCCGTCCTTCGCGAGAATGGTGATCATCCAAACATCGGAGCTGTCCGCCGGCGATGTGTTGTTGGCAATGAAGTCACTCGGAGATTTTGCCGCCGCGGCTCGGAAGACGATGGGAACCGCGGATGAAGACATCGCGGATGCTGACACCAAGAAACCACGTCCAAACGCCCAAGCCTTGTCCGTCGCTGCTGCCGAACCGCCGTCGCTCGTGAACGCTTTCGATTCCTCCCGCGGCATTCGCTCTGCGCTACGAGCCTTTCATGCCGACTTGGATCCGACCGCGACCGCCTACCGAATCGCGTCGGAGTTGCCTCGATTGCTGCCGTGCGAACGCGCGGTCGTCTTGCTATCGAAAAACCCAACCGCTCGCAGGCCTCGATTTCGAGTCGCGGCGATCAGTGGTTCGTCAGTGATCGACCGGCGATCGCCGCTGGTTCGCTCGATGAACCAATTGGCGGACGCCGTTTCGGTTCTCAAGCGACCCTTGATTCTGCCTCCTTTGGCAAACTCGGATGCGACGGATCCAGCTGCGTTGTCACCTCAGTTGGTTTCGCCGCTGGAAACGTACTTGGACGAGTCCGGTGTGTTGTCGGTGGCGTTGATCCCATTGTTCGAATCCCTTGACGACACCTTGGCCGCTGCCGGTGTTGCTTCGTCCAAGGAGTCGGACGAGGACGCTCGTGAAAAACAACGCCGCGGATCGATGCCGGTCGCCATGTTGATGCTGGAAACTTTCTCAGGTGAACCGCCGGCGTCGATCACTCCAGCAATGTTGGAAGTGGCCGAGGAATCCTCCACCGCGATCACCAACGCGATGCGCTACGACAGCGTGTTCGCACTGCCTGTCCGACGTCCGGCCGCGGCGGCGACTCGCCGGGCAACCCGGCACTGGATCTTGGCAATCGGGATATTGGTCGCCGGCGGATTGCTGGCAGGGTGGTTCATTCACGTCGATCATCATGTCGTCGCGACGGGAGTGGCTCGCCCAGCGGTTCGCCAAGCCATCTTCGCGGGAATCGACGGTGTCGTCGATGAATTGCAGGTGCAAGATGGCGACGTGGTGCAGCAAGGCGACGTGCTGTTGACACTCGACAATGCGGAATTGACTCGCGAAGCCGAGGCATTGTCAGGACAACTCGCGACCGCCACCCAAAAATTGAGTTCGATCCGGGCGATGTTGTTGGCCGCGACCGCCGACGCTCATGATTCCGCCCAAAGCATGCTGGAACAACAAACGCTCGAAAACCAAATTGATTCGCTGAACAAGCGGCTGGCGATCAACCGCCAGATGAAGGCGATGCTGTCCATCGTCGCTCCGTTTGACGGGCAGGTCGTCGGCTGGCGATTGAACGAACGATTGAGCGACCGGCCGGTGTCTCGAGGCGATCGTTTGTTCGCCTTGGTTCAACACGATGGTCCGTGGGAGTTAGAACTGAAGCTCGAAGAGACACGTGCCGGCGAAGTGATCGACCGACATGCCGCCGGAAAGGCGTTGCCAGTTCGATTTGCGATTGAAACTCGCCCAACCGAAACGTTTCGAGCGAACGTGTCGGAGATCGGCGGGGTCGCTCGCAAACGCGCCGATGGACGCAACGTCGTGGACATCATCGCTGGGATCGACCAGGTTCCCGAGGACGGTTTTCGCGGTGATGCGGAGGTCACCGCAAAGATTATTGGTGGACGCCGCCGGTATCTGGCCAGTGCGTTCGACGACGTGGTCGCTTGGTTCCATCGCAACGTGCTGTTTCGGTTTCGAACATGAACGCGGGCGTCACCTCATCGACTCAGCGTCCGTTGGGCGTGCACCACAAAGTCGGTTTGAAAGCGGTGCGGGTCTCGCACCGACATACCGGTTGGGTCGTCGTTCACGATGCAATCGCAGGCAAGTATCACCGGCTTCGCGAAGACGAATACTTCTTGCTGACGTTGCTGGACGGGCAATGCAGCCTGGATGAGTTGCGAGATCACTACCAGGATCGGTATCCCAACCGCCGAGTCCGATCGAACCAGATCAACGCGTTGCTGTTTCGATTCCATGAGAGCGGGCTGACGACCAGCCTCGCGGCGATGCAAGGCGATCCGTTGCTCGCGCGGGCCGACAATGATCGCCGCCAAAAACGATGGGCAGCGGCTTCACAGTGGTTGTTCATGCGGTTTCCCGGAATCGATCCCGCACCCGTCATGCGTGTGTTGATGCCGATCGTGCGTCCGCTGCTGACTCCGTTTGGTTTGGTCACCCTGTTCGCACTGGTGGTCTCCGCGGCGATGATGATGTTGGTACATCGAACACGTTATCTCGCGGAACTTCCCGCGTCGCACGAATGGTTGACGATGCAGAATGCGTTGATCCTGGCGGGCGTGATCGCAGCGACCAAGATCGCTCATGAGCTCGGTCACGCCGTGGTGTCAGAGCGATTCGGTGCGAAGTGTCGATCGATCGGACCAATGCTTCTGGTCTTCACTCCGGCGCTCTACTGCGACACCAGCGGATCATGGATGATCCCCAGTCGTCTGCGTCGCGCGGCGGTCGCCATGGCTGGCATTGCCACCGAAGTTGTGATCGCATCCATCGCGGCCTGGGTTTGGCTGCGTACACCGGCGGGTTTGACGCACACGATTGCATCCCACGTGATGGTCGTTTGCGGGATCAGCACGATCGTCTTCAACGCCAATCCATTGCTTCGGTACGACGGTTATTATTTGCTGTCCGACATGACCGACATGCCCAATTTGGCTCAACGAGCCCAGCGGCGATGGGGGAGGTTCTTAGCAAATTTCTTTCTCGGCGTGCCATCTGAGGAACCCAACGAAGCCGCGGACCAGTCACCTTGGTTGTTGGTCTATGCCGTCGGATCGCTCGCTTACCGCTGGATCTTGATGGCCACGATCATTGGGTTCATCTGGATTTCGTTGCGTCCCTACGGATTGGAAATCATTGGTCAATTGCTCGCTCTGTTTGCAGCGACCTCCATGCTGTGGGCAGGGTGGATGCCGCTGCGTCGTTTTTGGAGAAATCCCGTGAACCGCCGAAAGATGCGTCCTCGCCGAGCGTTTGGATGGTGCGTGCTGTTTGCCGTGCTCGGCTACGCCGGCACGATTCCGTTGCCACGTCACGTCCACTCTGCCGTTCGTTTCTTGCCCCAGCACGAAGCCCGCGTGCACCTCACGTCACCAGGTGTCCTGAGCCAAATCCTTGTTGAACCCGGACAAAGAGTGTCTCGCGGCGATTTGTTGGCCGAACTCACCAACCCGGAAATTGAACTGGAAGTTTTGGATGCCGAAAGCGATGTCGCCGAACAAACGATGAGACTAGAAGGGCTCCGTGCTTCGCAAACATTGGTGCCGGAGGCCAGCACGCAATTGCCCGCCGCAAAAGCATTGCTGGATGAAATGCAGGACCGCTTGGCCGCAGCAAAACGCCGGCATCAGTCACTGACGATCACCGCTCCCTGCGACGGAATCGTGATGGTGGCTCAAAGCAATCCCCAATCTACGTCGGAATCATCACTCGACGCGGACGCCAATCCGCTGGACCTCGGTCCGGGGTTCAACCCCGCGGTGGATCGGGCGGCGGTGCGTTTGGCGTCCTGGTCGGAATATCCCACTGCGAAGGAAAACAGAGGCTGCTTGTTGGAAGCAGGCACCGAATTGCTCAGCATTGCGGCCTGTGACGAATCTGCCGAATCGCTCGAACCATCTGTTGGCACACCGGTTCCTTGGCGAGCCGAAGCGGTCGTGCAATCCATCCAGCGACAACGACTCAAACTCGGCGACCAAGCCTGGTTGATTCACGACGCTTCACCAACCCAAATCCTTCGCGGACGTGTCGTTCAAATTTCGGACGAGACGTACGACGCGCGAACGGACGCTCCTCGACGAGACCACCAGCGGGCGGACCAAGCGACTCGGGCCCCAGAAACAAGCTACGTCGTGGCGGTTTCAATCGAGGATCGCGACACAGCCCCCTCCAAATGCGTCGCCGGAGCCTCCGGCAGGGTCAAATTCGCGGTTTCTCCCGCCTCATTTTGGCAAAGAATTCGCGAACTTTTCTCCAGTTCATTTCGTTTCCGATAATCGATGTATCTTCCTCTCATTGCTGGACTTTGGTTGTCGAAATGATACAATGAGTGGTCCCGCCTTTCTGATGATGGCATCCAGCGATAGGCTTGGCAAAATGCGTGGCCATGTCATCACCCACCCGCACTGAACGATCGTTCTTCTAGGAGAAACCTCTTGAATATTCGTCCCTTGATTGCCAGCACCGCGGCTGCGTGTGCGTTGACCGCATCGATGGCCATGGCTGACACCGGAACGTTGAAAATGCGTTTCGTGTTGGATACGGACAACGCTCCCAAATTGGATCTGATCGATCCGAACAAGGACGTTGATTTTTGTGGCAAACACGACATCCCCAACGAAAAACTGATCGTTGATCCCGCCTCCAAGGGAATCAAAAACGTCTTGGTCTACGTTTACACCGGTCGTGGTGGAACGAAGCTGGATGACGTTCCTGCGAAGAACGAAACTCACGAACTGGCCAACGACGAATGCCGTTTCCAGCCTCACTATGTGATCGCCCAAACCGGTGACACGCTGAAAATCACCAACCCCGATCCCGTTGGCCACAACGCGAACCTGAACTTCTTTGCCAACAAGGCAGAGAACTTGATGATTCCCGCAGGGGCGGAAAAAGAGGTTGCTCTCGAAAAGCCCGAACCGGCAGCGATTCCAGTCGAGTGCAACATTCACCCGTGGATGAAGGCTTACGTGGTCGTCCTGGAACACCCTTACGCTGCTGTCAGCGGTGAAGATGGCACACTGACCATCGAAGGCATCCCAACCGGCGAAGTCATGTTCCGTGTCTCACATGAAGCCGGAAAAATCGACGAAGTCAAAATCGGTGGTTCAAAGGAATCATGGCGTCGCAGCCGCTTCGAGCTGGACATCCAACCCGGCATGAACGACCTGGGTGACGTCCTGGTCCCCGGCGATGCGTTGTCAGCTGACTGATCGAACGCCCACTCGTTCGCTCCAACCCAACGCTCGGCGTCGTCCTCAAAAACGACGCCGAGTTTTTTTATGCGTGGATCATCCGTCGCGGAGCGACGAAAGCCGCCAGCCTTGGGTTTCAACCCAAGGTCACCAACGCCCCAACACGATCACCGAGTCGCGGAGCGACGACATCTGGGATCAATTGTCGCCACTCCGCGGCTCGCCTTTTTTTCGAGGACTGTCCCCAGACCTCGGGTTGAAACCCGAGGCTGACAACTGCCACCGCTCCGCGGTTGGATTCACCGACGCCACCCGCAAACCATTCCCGTCGAACAGCGACCAGTCGCGGAGCGACGACATCCGGGATCAATTGTTGCCACTCCGCGGCTTTCCCTATTTTTGAGGACCGCCCCCAGACCTCGGGTTGAAACCCGAGGCTGGCAACTGCCACCGCTCCGCGGTTGGATTCACCGACGCATCCGGCAAACCATTCCCGTTGAAAATCCACCCGTCGCGGGTCACTCAGGTTCCGCGACGGTTTCCGTACCAACGGATTTGCATGCGGTCGCAGTACCGATAGCCACGTGATTCCGCCATCGGTTCCAACCAAGGCCGGACGGCGTCGAGTTGCTCGACGGAGATTCCCTGCGGCATCAACCACACCAGGTCTGCGTCCACACCGAGCTGGCCGACCACTTCGTCAATCTCCGCCAGTTCTTCCGCGGAGTCCACGACGAACTTCACTTGGGTCGCGTCCGCCGACCGAATCAGCTGCTTCATCGTGTCAATCGGCAACCGTCGTTCGCTGTGCAACTTTGCCCAGCGAGGGTGTTCTTTCTCATCCGGGGTGCTGGCCCGCAGCTTGGGGCTCAGCGACAACAAATCGCATCGCACGCCGGGGTCGACTGTGCCGGCGGTCTCGATGGTGACGTGATTTCCAGCCGCTCGAAGTCGATCCGTCAGACCCACGATCCCTTTCGCGATCAGCGGCTCGCCGCCCGTCAGCACAACGTGATTCGCCTCCGAATCGGCGACCAGATTCAGCAATGACTCGATTGTCTGAGGGGCGCCTTCGGGTTTCCAGGACGCGTAGGGCGTGTCGCAGAACCAGCACCGCAGATTGCAACCGCTGGTCCGAATGAAAACGCTGTTCGTGCCGGTCAATTGGCCTTCGCCTTGCCGACTGACAAAGGTTTCTGAAATCAACAGCGTGGACGGACGAGCGCGCGGATCCCCGGGGGTTTCCGCCGAGTCCTCAGCGGGTAAAACATCGACTGATTGATCGACCGATTTCAAACGACACCGCGTTTCTAGAAGTGAACCAAACCACGTGAGCGACACAGCCTCTTTCCGAGAAACTCTCGAAGTTTTTGACAACCCCGCCCCGACGCGAAATTTCACGATCGAGCATCACTGCCCGGAATTCACGTCGGTCTGCCCCAAAACGGGACAACCCGATTACGGAACAATCGTGTTCACGTACGTTCCTGACCAAGTCTGCGTGGAGCTCAAGAGCCTGAAAATGTACTTGCAGAAATTCCGTAACGAAGGAATTTTCTACGAGCAAGTCACCAACCGAATTCTGGACGACTTTGTCGCCGTCGTCCAGCCTCGCAAAGTCACGGTGGAAAGCAAGTGGACGCCTCGCGGTGGCCTGAACAGCAATATCATCGTGAACTACCCCGACGAAGCCTGATCCTGAAACTCAGGCCTGAACCGAATCTCGAGCCTGATTTGGTTCATGGCTCGGTCCTTCCCCCGTCTTCCCCCCAACCCCTCCTGCGATATGTCCTCTGTCATTCTGTCTGGTTTCGCTGACGAATCCGCCTTCTCAAAAAAGGCCAACGAACAGTTCGCCGCGCTCGCTGCAATCGGACTGCAGCACTACTCAATCCGCTTCGTCGATGTCGGCAACGGCATCAAGAACGTGATGATGCTGGAACCAGCCGAAATTGAAACGCTCCGTGAGTTGCACAAAGAGTACGGGATGTCGGTCAGCAGCATCGGCTCGCCCATCGGCAAGGTGAAGTTGCTGGACGTCGAAGACGGCACGTCGAACAAGTTCATCCCGTTTGAAAAGTACCTCGCCGAAGACGTGCAAATCGCTTGCGATCGCGCCGAAGCCTTCGACTGCAAACTGCTTCGCGGTTTCGCGTTTTACCACCCCAAGGGAACCGCACCGGAAGATCACATTGATCAAGTCTCCGATCAACTCGGTCAAATCGCGGAAGCCTGCGACAAACGCGGCCTGACGTTTGGTTTGGAAGTCGAAGCCAACCTGGTCGGACAAACGGGCGACTTGCTGGCTGCGATCGCCGCCAAGGTCAACAACCCGGCGCTCGTCACGATCTTCGACGGTGCCAACATGGTGATGCAAGGACTGAGCTCCGATCAGGTCTACGCCCAATACGAAGCGATGAAGCCATCGTTGGGTTGGTTGCACATCAAGGACTACAAAGACCCATCGCTGAACGGCCGCGTCGAGCATGTGGATGAAGAATCGGCCAGCCACTTTGTGCCGGCGGACCAAGGCGACAGCGCTCACGAGCGAATCTTCGAAGATCTGAAGACGTTCCTGCCAACGCTTGCCGACCGGATGTCACGTCGGGGCGTCAAAGGCATCTACCTGGACCTTGAACCGCACGTTCGTGGCGGAGGCCAATTCGGCGGCTTCAGCGGTCCCGATGGATTCGGCATCGCCGCTCGCGGGTTGTGCCGCGTGCTCGACAAAGTCGGCATCGACTATCACCTGCGAACGTTCGAAGACCTGGAAGCTGCCAAGGCCCAGGGCTGAGCCATGACCGACGACAAAGTCTTCGTCGTCCCAAAAGTCGCCACCCAACCCACGTAGAACGGGCACTCTTGCCCGTCTTCTCTTGGCGTGATCATCCCGAACGTCGGCCAAGAGTGGCCGACCGACGTCTATGGTCTCAGCCTGCCGATTGGCCGATCGCCGGCTTACGATTCCAATCGTAGAATCGTCGTGCCCAGTGGTGGCAGCGTGACTTCGATGCTGTCCGGTCGAGCTTGGTACTCCACCCCGGTGGATTGACACCCGGGGTAATTGCCCAGATTCGATCCGCCGTACGCTTCACCATCGCTGTTGAAAATCTCTTTCCAGAATCCCTTGAATGGCACACCCACGCGATAATTCGGACGTGGGACGGGGGTGAAGTTGTTGCAAACCAAGATCGGTGCGTCGCCTTCGTTGCCCTTTCTCAGGTAGACCAACACGCTGTCTTCCGCGTTTTGAGCATCAACCCATTCGAAGCCTTCGTCGGTGAAGTCGTGGTAGTGCAGAGCCGGATTCTCGATCACGATCTTGTTCAAGTCCGACACCAACTGCTGGACCCCGCGGTGCGTGTCGAAGTCCAACAATTCCCACTGAGGTCCGTCGTCCTCGTTCCACTCGGTCCATTGAGCGATTTCGCCGCCCATGAACAACAACTTCTTGCCAGGGTGCGTCCACATGTAACTGTACAACAGTCGCAAGTTCGCGAACTTCTGCCACATGTCACCCGGCATCTGGCTGATCAACGAACCTTTGCCGTGAACCACTTCATCGTGCGACAGTGGCAACGTGAAGTTTTCGGTGAAGGCGTAGATCAAGCTGAACGTGAGCTCGTTCTGGTGGAACTTACGGTGGATGGGTTCGTTCCGCATGTAGCTCAACGTGTCATTCATCCAACCCATGTTCCACTTGTAGGTGAAACCGAGTCCGCCATCGTAGGTCGGACGTGAGACACCGGGCCACGCCGTCGACTCTTCCGCCGCGGTGACAACGCCGGGATAGTTCTCATGCACAGCGACGTTGAAGTCACGCAAGAAGTCAATCGCTTCCAAGTTTTCGCGACCACCATAACGGTTGGGAATCCACTCACCGGCTTCGCGGCTGTAATCCAAGTACAACATGGATGCGACCGCGTCGACTCGCAGTCCATCAATGTGATACTTGTCCAACCAGAACAACGCATTGGCGATCAAGAAGTTCTTCACTTCGTTGCGACCGAAGTTGAAGATCATCGTGCCCCAATCGGGATGTTCCCCCTGCCGCGGATCCGAATGCTCATACAAAGCCGAGCCATCGAACTGGCGGAGCCCGTGATCGTCTTTCGGGAAGTGAGCTGGGACCCAATCGATCAACACGCCGATCCCGTTTTGGTGCATATGATCGACGAAGAACATGAAGTCCTCGGGAGATCCGTGACGACTGGTCGGCGCGAAATACCCAACGCTTTGATATCCCCATGATCCGGTGAAGGGGTGCTCGCTGATCGGCATCAATTCCACGTGGGTGAAATTCATGCGGCGGCAGTAGTCCACCAAGCGTTTTGCCAGATCACGATAGTCCAACCAACCGTGCGTTCGGCCAGGACCTTTTTGCCAACTGCCCAAGTGGACTTCGTAGACATTCATCGGAGCGTGCATGGGGTCGACTTCCGACCGCTGTTGCAACCAATCCGTGTCATTCCAGCTGTAGGTGCTGATGTCCGTGATGATGTTGGCAGTCAGCGGTGGCAACTCAGCGGCAAATGCCCAGGGGTCGCATTTGTCCATCCAGTGACCTTGCTCGGTCTGGACGCGGAATTTGTACTTCTGACCGACCGTCGCGCCGGGCAAGAACAATTCCCACATGCCAGTCGACTCGACCGGCTGCGCCACGTGACTGCGGCCGTCCCAGCCATTGAAATCGCCGACCACTTGTACCGAGCGAGCGTTGGGCGCCCAGACGGCGAAGTTCACGCCTTTGACGCCTTCGACTTCGCGAAGTTGCGCGCCCAGGCACTCGTACAGTTGATGGTGGCGGCCTTCACCGATCAGGTAGCGATCCAAATCACTGAAGATGCTGGGAACGGTGTAGGGAGAAGTCGTCTTCATTTCTTTGCCGGTCTTGTCGATCATTTGCAGTCTGGACGTGGAGGGCTTGGAGATGGGCTCATCGCAGATCGCTTCGAAGAATCCGCCGGGATGCAGCCGTCGCATGGGACGCCGCAAACCGCTTGCCGAATCGATCAGCCACACGGACTCGGCATTGGGTTCCAACACGCGAACGGACGTGGCTTCTCTTCCCCGATAGTTGACAGGGTGACGGCCCAACAAACTACCCGGGTTCGCCACACTGCCATCAACGAGTGACTGAATGGTCGATAGTGAAAGCTGCGAATTCATGGCTGAACTACGAATGAATTGATTGAAAATGTGGTCAAAAAAGTAAGAAATACGCCGGAAATCAGGACGTTTTGATCGGATTGGAACGCTGAATCCCGCGAGCCGAAACTGCGGTGCTCAGCAACCAGTCCCGCAGCCGATCGTTGGCTGTCGGAACCACTTGATTGGATTTCGGAGCCGGTGGCCCCGCGTGAGGCTGGTCGATTCGCGACCAGGGGTCATTCAGTTTGGTGGATGCACGAGCAGTCAACTCATTGACATCCGCTGCGGGGATCGCGCCATCCGGCGTGACCTGATCTGGCTTTCGACTGACCAACCGGGACGTCACCAAACAGGCTTGGACCTCGTGGATTCCCAACGCGTGGTCGACGCGTCGCCACAGGTCGGCGTGCTGGACTTCGACCCGGCGGCCAAAGTGATCCCACACGAAATCGCTGCGTCGCCATCTCGGCAACGAATCGGTGAGCGAACGAATCAAATATCGGTTGTGACTGAGCAAGGTGATGCCAGAGGGACCGTCCATCGCTTCCAAGCCCCGAACCGCCGCCAACAACGACAAGCGATTCAGATCACCAAACTCTCGATCTTCGGCTTCCATCACGGGTCGTCCGTCGGAAGTCTCGATCACAAATTGCCAACGGCCATCGGACAGCGACGTGCTGTCGGCCGAGACAACCAGCAAAAACGATCCGCGAGGTTTCGCGGGTGCGGGGTTGAAATCGGGATCGCCAAATTCGGACGTCATCGACGCGAATTCTTCGAGTGATTGCAAAGGATCCATCATGGTTGGGTTCGCCAGTGAGTTCGACGTGCTTTCAATGCGTGGGTTGCGATCGGTCTGGCGGCGGCCCCTTGGGTCTCGCCCGGATCCTTGGACGAGAGGGCCGCCGCATCGCTACACGCATCGATTGCTAGGGAGGGGAAAGCAAAGAGACGCGATCCATCGGTGCCAATCTCCAGGGGGTGCTCGTGTCGGCTATCAAATGTTGCTGCGATTTCAGCTTGCCGAAACTTCGAGGCAACCGCCTGGCGACAGAGAGTGCTTTCGTCGCCGCAGGCCTCCCCAGAAAAGCTTTCCTGCTCAAAAAGGTTTGCGCGATTTAACAAGGGATCGTGCAACCGTTGAAGTCAGCGCAACCGGCACGCATCGCCAGTCACAAAGCGATGGATGCAACCAAGTCATGGCGTGACGACAGCTGGAAACGCGTTCCGAACAACTGTCGCCGCTTCGCGGCTTGTCCGTTTCAGGTTTGCCGATCAAGACCTCGGGTTGAAAACCCGAGGCTGACAACTGCCACCGCTCCGCGGTTGGATTCGCCGACGCTGCACGCCCAGACAGTCAGGTGAAAACCCACGGCTTGAAACCACCGTGCATTTCTCCTCGACGGAAGGTTTGAAGGCCTTCTACAACCAGTCGCGGAGCGACGAAATCCGAAAGCCCTTGGGTTTCAACCCAAGGTCATCAACGCGCCAGCGTGTTCACCAAGTCGCGGAGCGACGACAGCTGGAAACGCGTTCCGAACAACTGTCGCCACTTCGCGGCTTGTCGGTTTCAGGTTTGCCGATCAAGACCTCGGGTTGAAACCCGAGGCTGACAATTGCCACCGCTCCGCGGTTGGATTCGCCGACGCGGCGCACCCGACCATTCGCGGCGCGATTCAGCCAGCATGGGCAACACGAGACGGGCGTCGTTGGGACGCCCGTCTACTCGTTTGGCCGCAGCAGATCCAGCAGAGCCTGGGCAACCAAATGCGGTTCTTCCACCGCTTGGTAATTCGCAGGCAAAGCGTCCACCAAGCATCCCGCATCGCCACCGGTCACCACCAAGGTCGCTGCACCGCCGTAGATTCGAAGCAATCGCTCCACGGCACCCGCAACGGACGAGAGCACGCCCAGTCGCATTGCCGCGACCGTGTCTCGGCCTGGTCCCTCAGGCATCTCGCGACAACGATGCGAGGCCCAATCAAGTTTGGGCAGTGCGTCCGTTCCCGCCGCCAAAGCTGCGGTCTGCATTTCCAAACCAGGCAAGATCGCTCCGCCACAGAACACGCCTTCTGCCGACACGAAATCCACTGTCACGGTGGTGCCCGCATCGACGATGATGACGGGAGCCGCATGACGTCGGAAAGCAGCCTCCGCTCCCAACAATCGGTCGATTCCAACTCGATCGGGATAGTTCACGTCGATGGTCATGGAGACATCTTGGTGGGTCACAAAACGCACCCGAATGCACTCGTAAAACGCGTCATCCAAAGCGGTTACCAAAGGCTCGGCGGACCCTCGGTTCACGCTTGCAACACGCACGTCGTAGCAAACCGACTCACAGTCGCTTGATTTGCATTCCGCCAGTTGTTTCCCAAGCGTTCGCAAGTGCTCGACACATTGCGTGATCCACTCAGGATCTCGCAACGAGATCGATCGCAACTGCGGTCCGCGATCCCTGTTCACGCCAGCGTTTTCGCCGGTGGATGCTCCCTCGGTGACCACCTTGATCGCGGTGTTTCCGATATCAATTCCAACTCGCACCATCACGACATCGCACTGCGATTCGCTTGGAAGCGTGGGTTCATTCGAAGAGGATGGTTCGTCTGTCATGTTCCTGCCGACGAGCTCAAGAAGGGCGGTCGCGACGTTCACCGGGGACAACCTTCCCGGTGTCGGACAACGTGGACGCACCCTGAATGTCCTGGGCTCGAATTTCGTCGGACAAGCACTCCGTGGCAGCAGCCTTGTGAGGCGGAACGCGACGTTCCTTTTTCGGTGTCGCCGGTGCATCGTCTTGGCGGATCAGCGTGGGGGTGATCCCAGCTTCCCTCATTTCTTCCCGACGCTTGCTGACCCGGACCATGATTTCGCCGACCAATTCCTTCAGTCCGACATCGGTCGCAGCACTGATCGAACGCAGTTCGCGAGAATGATTGGCTGGATTCTCGTTGAAGTATGCCTGAAGCTGCTCGCGGACTTCACCGTCAGGATCGAGTTCGCACTTGGTCATCACCACCAATTCATCACGGTCGGCGAGCGACTCATCGTAATGATGCAGTTCCTCTCGAATTGCGACGTAGTTTTGAATGGGATCGCTTCCATCAACCGGCGCGGGTTCGATCAGGTGAACCAGCAAACCGGCGCGTTCGACGTGTCGCAGGAACTCGTGCCCCAAGCCGATGCCCTCACTGGCTCCTTCGATCAACCCGGGAATGTCCGCCAGCACAAACGATCGTTCTGTGTCGACATCGACGATGCCGAGGTTGGGATACTTGGTCGTAAACGGGTAATCCGCGATTTCTGGACGAGCACTGCTGATGCGTGAAAGCAGCGTGCTTTTGCCAGCGTTGGGTTTTCCGATCAGCCCCACATCGGCGATCGACTTCAGCTCCATGATCACGTGCCGCACTTCGCCGGGCTCGCCCAGCTCGCGAATTCGCGGCGCCTGGTTCTGTGCCGTTTTGAAGCGAGCGTTCCCGAAGCCACCTTTGCCGCCGCGACAGATCACGAACTCCTCCCCGATTTGGGTCAGATCCTTGATCACAAAACCGTCTTTGGCGTCGATGATGCTGGTTCCACAGGGCACGTACAACCGCATTTCACGGCCTTTTCGTCCGTGTCGCAGGGCGCCCATCCCAAAGCCACCCTTTTCGGCCCGAAAGAACTTGCGATTGGCAAACTGGGCCAACGAGTTCACTCCCAGACGAGCTTCCAGGATGATGCTGGCCCCTCGTCCGCCGTTGCCGCCATCCGGGCCGCCTTTGGGGACGTACTTTTCCTTGCGAAAGCTCATGCAGCCATCGCCACCCTTGCCGGCCAGGAACTCAACTTCAACGCGATCAAAAAACATTTGGAAAGCTTCTAGCTATTGGCTCCTAGCGTTCAGCCAGCAGCCGTAAAATGAAAACGGACGCGGTGATTGTATCACCACGTCCGAGGAATTCGCTCAAAAAGCTTCTCGCGAATCGCTAGAAGCTAGTGGCAATCGCCAAAGGCGATCTTAGAGCATTTTGCCGAGTTTGCTGCACAGGTCAGCGGTACGGCTGGAGTAGCCCCATTCGTTGTCGTACCAAGACACGACTTTGACCATCTTGCCCTTGTCGCCGAGGACTTGGGTGAAGTCCGAGGCGAAGATGCTGCTGTGTGGGTCGTGCACAATGTCGCTGCTGACGATCGGGTCGACAGCGTAGAACAGAATGCCCTTCATCGGGCCTTCTGCAGCGGTCTGAATCGCCAGGTTGATGTCTTCCTTGGTGACTTCCTTGCTCAGGTTGACGGTCAAGTCGACCACGCTGCCCGTTGGCACTGGAACTCGCATCGCGATGCCAGTCAGCTTGCCTTGCAGTTCAGGAATCACCAATCCAACGGCTTTGGCAGCACCGGTGCTGGTTGGGATGATGTTCACAGCGGCAGCGCGAGCACGATACAGGTCAGCGTGTGGCTGGTCCTGGACGTTTTGATCGTTCGTGTACGCGTGAACGGTCGTCATCAGGCCCGATTCGATTCCGAACGAATCGTTCAGGACCTTGGCAACGGGAGCCAAGCAGTTGGTCGTGCAGGAAGCGTTGCTGACGCAGTTCAAATCGGCGGTGAGCTTGTCGTCGTTGACGCCCAACACGCAGGTCAGGTCAGCACCGTCTTTGGCAGGTGCGGACAACACAACCTTCTTTGCACCAGCAGCCAAGTGGCTGTCGTAGCCGGGCTTGTCGGCGGTCGAACGTGCGGTGAAGAAGCCAGTCGACTCGATGGCGATGTCGACGTTGTGGTCTTTCCAAGGCAAGTTGCGTGGATCACGCTCAGCCAAAGCCACAATTTTCTTGCCGTTGACGGTCAACGAGGTGTCGTCGTACTCGACGGTGCCGTCGAAACGACCGTGGATGCTGTCGTACTTGAGCAACATTGCCAAGGTGCGATTGTCGGTCAAATCGTTGATCGCGACCACTTCGAACTCGTCGCTTCGCTCCATCAGGTTGCGAAAAGTCAAACGTCCGATTCGGCCAAAGCCGTTGATTGCTACTTTAATAGCCACTGATTTCGTATTCCTGTCTCGTGGAACAAAGATGGAGAGAAGCGGCGGGCGAAACAGTCACCCAGTCCGCTGCGGGGCGCGGATTATAAGTTTGCGAGCCCAATTTGAAACAGCCCCCGAATCGCTCCCTTGACCTCGAACCAACCACGATGACCGATCTTCGGCCCGAAAATCCCGCCTCACCTGCCGAGTCCCCGCGACGGGATCGAGGCGAAACATCGGCAAGAATTGAACAATCCCAATGGCGACGCCCGGCCGGAGTCGCGGCTGGAACCTGGCGATACGTGCAACAAGGGTCCATCGCGAGCCACTACGATGCCTTTGTGGCAGACACTCCGCTCTGCACGTTGGACCAGACAATCCTGCACCAAGTGTTCCAATCGATTGATTTGGCCCGGGTGCCAGCGGGACCAGCCAAGGGGGTGCCCCATCCGTCGCAGCGAAAACTTTTTTCTGCATCCGAGGATTGGGTGCTCGATTTGGGCTGCGGAACCGGGCGAGCGGCCACTGAACTGTCACGTCTCGGCAGGAACGTGCTCGCGATTGACCTCTCTCAGCCCATGCTCGACCATGTCCGGGAGCGAGCGAAACGAGCCCAGGCGGAATCAACCGACCAGCGGACTGGAACAATCGTTCCCCTGCGAGCCAACTTGGTCCAGCTCGATTGCCTGGCCGACAATTCAGCCGCGGGAGCAGTCTGCCTGTTCAGCACCCTGGGCATGATCCAAGGCCGAGCGAATCGACGAGCGGTCCTGTGTCATGCATCGAGGATTGTCCGCCCCGGCGGCAAGTTCTTGCTGCACGTCCACAACCGCTACGCGTCGCTCGCTCAATCGGGCGGCAAACGTCTGCTCGCCAAGAGCTGGCTGCAATCAATCACCAGCCGCGAACATGAATTCGGCGACGCCACGTATGCCTACCGAGGCCTGCCCGACATGTTCCTGCACCGCTATTCGCGACGAGAACTGATCGCGGATCTCAAAAGCAGCGGCTGGCAGATCAGCCACCTCCACCGACTGTCGCTCGATGGATCCGCAATGATCGAAGACGGCCCCACAAGCCGATTGCAAATCGCAGGGGGCTATTTGGTGGAGGCAACAACAAATTTTAACAGCGGAATGCTTGCGAAAGTGAACTGCTAAGCAACGGCGTTCTCAAAACGCTTGCGTCGGACACGACGAACTCCTGCAACGCCCAATCCAACTCCGAGAAAAGCCAGAGTCGTTGGCTCCGGAACTGCACTGACTTCGAGCGTCACGTTATCAAACTGGTAGAATGGAGTGTCGAATCCCCAAGTAATCGAGTTAATGCCAACAAAATCGGTTCCAAAGTTGATCGTCTGGAACTCGTCGTCATCCACGCTCACTGAATAGTTATCGCTAAAACTACCACCTCCCGCAAAAGAGCCATGAAAGTTCACAGTCAGAGTGGCCGGGTTTAAAACGCTATCTTTGAATTTACCAATATCAATGGATGCCAAACGAAACTCGCCTCCATCCAGCTTGGTCAACGTGAAATCGGACCCAGGATTGTCTGAGTGCAACGCTGCCCCTGACCCAAGGATGTAATCAGGATGGTTGGAACCATAAATTTGCATCGCCTGGAACGTCGGCAAGTTATCAGGATTCGATATCAAGAAGCCTGAGTTCGAGTATGTGTTGCCAACCACTTCCGCTTCGCTGCTACTCGATGCCAAGTCATTGAAATCAAGCACGACGGTGACTGCCGCGACCGCTCTTTGCTCAAAAGCAAATCCGAGCAACAAAACTGCCACGTAAAAAGTGCGATAAAAACGAATCATCGTGCCAAACTGCCTTGCTAATCGTAAGCGATGCCCCCAATCGACTGGCTAATCAACTTCCTCTAACGCCAGTTAACGGAGGTATGCTACACAACAAGCAGGGGGTAAGGAACCGGCTCTTCGGTTTTTTGAAGAAATTCTGGGGCAATAGGTAATTTACGCCAGATCCCTCAATTGCCACCTGGACGGCTCTCTCGGTGCCGTCTCAAGTCGGAATTCGTACGGAGAATCGTCCTATTCCTCCCGAAATCGATACCCGATCCCTCGCACGGTTTCCACCAAATCGGCGTGTTCGTTCATCTTTTTGCGGAGGGCTCGGACGTGGACGTCGATGGTTCGCTCCAGCACCATCGTGTCTTCGCCCAGGGCCGCGTCGACCAGTTCGCTGCGGTCGAATGCTCGGCCAGGCTGACGGATCAGCGTGTCCAGCAACCGGAATTCGCTCTTGGTCAGCTTGACCGCTTCTCCCTCGATCGTGGCGACAAAACGCCGGCGATCAACCGTCACACCGCAACGCGAAACCGCGTCGGCGTCTTCCAGACTAGGTTCGCGACGCCGCAAAAGTGCCTTGATTCGCTGCAGCAGGACTTTGTAGCTCTCGACTGGTTTGACAACGTAATCATCCGCTCCGACCGCGAATCCGACGACTTGGTCGGATTCTTCCCCCAAGGCACTGAGCATCAAAATCAGCGTGTCCTTGGTCGTTGCATCGGATCGCAACTGCTTGCAGACTTCCACGCCGCTCAGAATGGGCAGGTCAACGTCCAACACAACAACATCGGGCAGATACAGCTTCGCTTGATTGAGAGCCTCTCGACCGTCCGCCGCTCGATAGACTTCGTAACCGGCCCGCTTGAGCTGGTACTCGAGCGTTTCCACCAGCGGCCGATAATCTTCAACGATGAGAACTTTGGTTTTTGACATTCGTCCGCAGGCTGCGTTTTGAGAGGAGATTCATATCTTCCGATCCGCGAGTAGTTTCGTTGAAGATGTGAAGTTTGGCACCACCCACAAACCGCCGTTTCGCGGAAGGTTTGATGAAGATCTCGTTCGGAAAGACAGATTCAATGGGTTCGGCACACAAAATCAATCCGTAGCGGCTCGTTCCCCACACTTTACCGAACGACGACAATCGATTCACGCAAGCTGAAAAAATCGCTTGGCGTTCTCCGTCGTCGCGGCCGCCAGTTTCGCAGTCGGGACGTTTCTGGCATCCGCCAAGCAACGCAGCACGTGTTCGACTCGAGCGGGCTCGTTTGGCCGTTTGCCCCGCAGCGGTTCGGGCGACAAATACGGTGAATCGGTCTCGATCAGCAGTCGATCCTCAGGCACTCGTTTGGCGACTTCGCGAAGATCGTCGCTCTTTTTGAAAGTCACCATGCCAGCGAAACTGATCATCAGCCCCATGTCCAGGCAACGCTCGGCCAGTTCCCAATCACCAGTGAACGAATGCATCACGGCGGCAGGAAGTTTTGTCTGCCGAGCCAATTGTTCCGCGATCAGTTCGCCGCTTTCACGCATGTGGATGACCATCGGCAGGTTGGTTCGACAAGCCAGATCGATGTGTTGGTCAAAGGCCGCCTGTTGCTGCTCAATCGGTGTGTCGTCCCAGTAACAATCCAGCCCGGTTTCGCCGATCCCGCGAACTCCTGGAGCCGTCGCGAGCTTTTCAATTTCAGCAAAATCGCCCGCGGACGACTCTGCGACCGAGTTGGGTTGGATTCCGACAACAGCATGAATCATCTCGGGGAACTCGGCTGCCAACTCAACCGCTCGGCGGCTGGTCGCCAGATCGATTCCGATCACGCCAATGCCAACCACGCCGGCCTGACGAGCACGCTCGACCACTTCGGCGACGTTGTCGTTGAAATCCTTGGAATTCAAATGAGCATGAGTGTCGAACAGGGGATTCATTCAGGTCTCGGATGGATCGATGGCAGAGGACGTGTTGGCAAACAGACGTGCCAGTCATTCTGTTTCATTTCGCGAAACTGGGTAGCACCCTCGAGCTCAGATCCCGGACTTCCCGATCCTCAAAATGCTGCCGTTTGAAGATCGGCACCCCATGGAGATGGTCGATCAATCGCTCCGTCGCTGAGAACCTGGACTGGCTGGAGAAATTCTGATTGTGATTCAGATCATTCCGGTGCAACGCTTTGTTCAGCCTGGGGCACAGCATTTCGGACCATGAGCGGGTACGAATCCGCCGAACGGCGATTCGAAACTGATACATTGGGGGGCATCCGGTCGCAATCGATGCTCGAACGCCTCCCTCGTTCACGCCGTCCCCAACAACGCCGTCCATCCAGATCGGTCCCGCCCATGTTCCCAAAGGTCTTCCCCAAGATGTTTCCATCGACGTTCCGTGCCATCACTTGCTCGATGGCGATCCTCTGCGTCGCTCCGGTGGTCGCGCAAGACCAACCTGCGGCAACGAATCCCAACGTTTCCGCTCGACCGAACATCGTTTGGATCATGTCGGAGGACAATTCCAAACACTACCTGAAACACTTTGACGAAACCGGCGTGGAGACACCCGCAATCGAGGCCATGGCCGCACATGGCGTGACGTTCGATCGAGCCTTCAGCAACGCTCCGGTTTGTTCCACCGCACGAACGACCTTGATCACCGGTTGCTATGGGCCTCGGATTGGGACTCAGTTCCATCGACGCACCGAACCAGCCACACTGCCGCAAGGCGTGGAAATGTTCCCGGCTTGGTTGCGGCAATCTGGCTACTACACGACCAATAGTTCCAAAGAGGACTACAACGCGAAAAAGCGGATGCAGCCGTGGGATGATTCCTCGCGAAAGGCGTCTTGGAAAAACCGTCCCTCCGACGACACACCGTTCTTCCACGTGGTCACATTTGCTGATTCACACGAAGGCAGGCTGCACTTCGACGTCGACGCATTGCAAAAGCCAACCAAGTTCGACCAAGAAACCGTTTCGCTGCAGCCGTACTTTCCCGACACGCAAGTCTTCCGGCACACCGCCGCGTTCTATCGCGATCGGATGAGCATCATCGATGAGAAAGTCGCGAGCGTGGTCGCTCAATTGGAACAAGCCGGCGAGCTGGAAAACACGTTCGTGTTTTACTTCGGTGACCACGGCGGCGTGCTGCCTCGTGGGAAAGGCTACATCTATGAATCAGGCCTGCACGTGCCATTGGTCGTTCGCATTCCCGACAACTACCGCCGCCTGGTCGATCGCGAGATCGGATCTCGCACCAAGGGGTTCGTGTCGTTCATTGACTTTGCTCCCACTGTGCTGAGTCTCGCGGGCGTGCCGCTGGACAAGGCGGGGCCAATCGACGGCAAAGCTTTCCTCGGGCAACGAATCGATGCGGCCGAAGTTGACTCGCGAGACACCACGTTTGGCTACGCCGACCGGATGGACGAAAAGTATGATCTGGTACGCTCGATCCGCGTGGGCGACTGGAAACTGATTCGCTCGTTTGAATCCTTCCAACCCGACGCGATGTGGGCGGACTACCGCTACAAGATGCTGGCGTATCAACAGTGGCGAGACCGATATCACACGGGCAAACTCAACAACGTTCAAAGCCAGTTTTTCAAACCGCGTCCACCCGAGTTGCTGTTCAACTTGGCGGACGATCCGCATGAAGTGAATAACTTGGCCGGAGATCCCCTGCACGGCGATCGGCTGACTGAATTGCGAATGAAGCTGAACGCGCACCTGAAGCAAACCAACGACCTGGGCTTCTTGACTGAAGCCGGCATGCTGAAAATCCTGGACGCGCCGGTTGCCAACGGAAAGCGATTGTCGCACGAGATTGCCAGCTACATCGACACCGCCAACATCGCGGTCATGCCCTGGGATCAAGCCAGCAAAGCGTTGCTGTCCGCTATCAACAGCGGCGACATGCTCCAGCGATACTGGGCCCTGGTCGCGGCCAGTTCCATCGCGGCATCGAACCGCTCTGCCAATCTGGACATGGCCGCGGACGACACGTTCCTCAAATTGTTGCGCCGCCGAACCTTGGATCCAGAACCGTTGGTTGCCTCCCGAGCCGCACAACTCGCCGCGATTCTTCAAACGGAAGACCCGCGTCCGGTCTTTCAACGCACGCTGCAGCTCAGCCAATCGCCTACGGAAGCTCTGCAAATT
Organism: Rhodopirellula islandica; assembly: GCF_001027925.1. Classification (NCBI taxonomy): domain Bacteria; kingdom Pseudomonadati; phylum Planctomycetota; class Planctomycetia; order Pirellulales; family Pirellulaceae; genus Rhodopirellula; species Rhodopirellula islandica. Next base: position 135,788 of record NZ_LECT01000043.1, read on the forward strand.
TTCAACATGGTGCGGCACGTCCACGCCTTGCCGGGCACGCCCTTTCCGATGGGTTCGAAAATGTTCCAATTGCCTTTTCAACCCGATCCCAAAGGTTTGATTCAACAGCACCTCGATCACTTGGACCTGCCTTAGCGATCACAGCTGATCCATCAGGCTCTCGTTCGATGACGCCAATCATTCCAAACAAGCAATGAATGACGTCATTCCGACGTTTTTCCGGCCACCCTCGGCATCCGCAATGCCGAATCGCGGTAATCTCTGGTGGATGGTTCACGGCCTGCAACACTGGCTCGTTGCAGTCGTGTAACACTCCCTCTCAGGCAACGACCTGCTGGTTCCCCATCGACACGGGTTCGTCCCGCCGTCATCCCACCTCCTGTCTCGTGAATCCCCAACCCATGACAGTTCCCCACACTTTCCTCGCCACCGTGGCGGTGTTGTTTGTATGTTCGTCCCCAAGTTTCAGTGAGGCGAAAACGCCTGCCTTGGAACTCAAACCGGGTGACCACATTTGCCTGATCGGCAATGCACTCGGCGAACGAATGCAGCACGAGAACCACTTCGAAACCCAACTGCACGCGGTTCGCCCCGAACTCGATCTCACCGTTCGCAACCTATGCGTCCCCGGTGACGAGCCCAAAATTCGATTGCGAAGTTTGGATTTCGGGTCGCCCGATGAACACCTGACGCACAGTTCCGCGGACGTCGTTCTGATGTTCTTTGGCTACAACGAATCTCATCGTTTGGCGGAAGGACTCGACGAGAAAAAAGTGCTGCGGGATTTCGCGAATGAACTGGATGAATTGATCAGCCACACTCAGACGCAGGTCTACAACGGCAAAACCAGCCCTCGGATCGCGGTCATATCCCCCATCGCGTTTGAAGAAACGGGTGACCCGAATTTGCCGAAAGCTGGCCCTCGAAACTCGGCCCTCAGCAAGATCACCCGGACGATGCGATCCGTGGCGGAGCAACGAGGAGTCTCGTTCGTCAATTTGTTCACCCCTACCAAGGAACGGTTCGATAATGACGACCGCCGATTGACGCTGGATGGCGCTCAACTGAATTCGAACGGCTACGCCGCGTTGGCTCCGATTTTGGTTCGTGGATTGCTTGGTGAAGTGGATGTGCCCGAACAAGCCAACCCAGCCTTGCTGGCCGCTGTCGCCGACAAGAACTTTCACTGGTTCAATCGCTATCGTGCTGTCAACGGTTACTCGATCTATGGCAAACGCGGGACCGCGGGCAGTGACGGGACCTACAACAACCGTTCGGTCATGAACCGGGAACTGGAGATTCTCGACCAGATGACCGCCAACCGCGACGCGCGACTGTGGGAAATCGCAGACGGCAAGACCGTCAACGCCCCCATCGACGATTCCAACACGCTGCCGTTCATCATTCCCAAAACCAACGTGGGTGGCCCCAATGATCCCAACGCGAAACGTGGCAAGCTTGGGTCACTGGAATACCTGACGACCGACGAGCAACTCAAGACGTTCACTTTGCTCGATGGCTACGAGATTCAATTGGTCGCCTCCGAGCAACAGTTCCCTGAACTGGCCAACCCGGTCGCGCTGGACTTTGACGCCCAGGGACGCTTGTGGGTTTCAACCATGCCCAGTTACCCCCACTGGAAACCCAAATCAGCAATGGATGACAAGCTGCTGATTTTGGAAGACACCGATGGCGATGGCGACGCCGACGTGTGCAAAACCTTCGCCGGCGGATTGCACCAACCCACCGGTTTTGAGATTGGACGTGGCGGCGTTTATGTCGGCGGCCAACATGACATCTACTTCCTGGAAGACACCGACGGCGACGATGTGGCCGACAAACGCACACGAGCAATCATCGGGTTTGACACCGCCGACTCACACCACGGGTTGGCTGCGTTTGAGTTTGGTCCGGGCGGACAACTGTACGCTCAAGAAGGCACGTTCAAGTTCACCCAAATCGAAAGCCCGTATGGGTTGACTCGGAACCTGGAAGGTGGCGTTTTCCGATACGACCCGACGACGCAAAAATTCGGGGTCCACGTCAACTTCGCATTCGCGAACCCTTGGGGATTTGGATTCAACGAATGGGGCCAAGATTTCATCGGTGACGCGTCGCCGGGCAAGAGCTATTGGGCAACCGGCATCAGCACCCGACTGGACTACCCACTCAAGCACCCAGGTGGTGCCCAGCACCGCCGTGTTGCGAGTGAGCAAGGTTACGACGACGGATTGGTCGATTACCAAACATTCTATCGCAAACGCATCCGTCCTCTGGCGGGCTGCCGATTCCTCAGCAGTGAGCATTTTCCCGAGGACATGCAAGGCAATTTCTTGGTGACCAATGTCATCGGTGACCGCGCCGTTCTTCGTCACAAAGTGGTTGAAAAGGACTCCGGCTACGAGGGCACCGAGGAACCAATGCTGGTAGGTGGTGGCGATGGCAACTTCCGTCCTGTCGACATCGAAATCGGTCCAGACGGCTCGCTGTACATCATCGATTGGCACAACGCGCTGATCGGTCACCTCCAGCACAACTTGCGTGACCCCAGTCGCGATCACAGCCACGGACGCATCTGGCGTTTGACTCACAAAGAACGTCCGTTGGTCAATTTGCCTGCGATCGCCGAAACCAGCACTGAAGATCTGATCGATCAACTGTGCTCCGAAGTCGGCCGTAAAAACCAACGTCACGCTTACCGTGTGCGGCGTGAACTGCATGCTCGACCAAACGATGAGGTCCTCGGGGCAGCGAATGCCAAACGGGAAGCATGCGTTGCAACCGAAGACGACGACCATGATTTGTTAGAACTGCTGTGGTTGCATCAAGCTCACAACCGAGTTGACGAAGAACTGCTGACCGCAGTGCTCAGCAGCGACGACCATGACGCTCGCAGTGCCGCCACACGCGTGCTCTCGTTTTGGGCCGACCGAATCGGCGACACCTCCCAACGTTACGAAGCGTTGGTGGCCGACGAACATCCTCGCGTTCGAATGGAAGCTCTCCGGGGCATTTCCCACGCGGTCGGTGAACCGTGGGCACTGAACGACCAAGATCGTTTGATCCGAACCGCCCTGCGTGTCATGGAAATGCCGATGGATCACTACCTCGACTACGCTCTCGAGGAATCGATGCAGCGTTTTGAACAGGTCATCGCGAGCCGAGCTCCGTATTTGCCAGAAGAAGCAAACGCGACACCTCCTTCCGCTCACGCTCACGCCGGTCACATTCAACCGCAAGTCGGATACGCGGTCGATCAAGTTCACTTGCTCACCGACCCCGGCGCGACGTTCGATGGCCACGGGCACAAGGTCGCTCCCTACGTCGCCGCCTTGCCAGTCTTCTTTGACCTGTCGCCTGAGATCGTTCGCTATCAAATCGAGCGATTGGCGACGCCCGCCTTGCTGGCCGTCCCGCGCGATTCCAATGATCCCAAGTACTTGCCTTTGCATGCCGCGATTCTCGCCCGTGGGGAAGTTCGCGACCAAGACCGACGAGCGGCCCTGGATGCCTTGGTCGCTCTGCAAGATTCCGACCCTGGCGATGTCTTGCTGGGAGTCATCGAAAACCTGGACTGGAAGAACAAGGACCAACGCGACGTCACTCGCAAGGCGGCTCGCGGGCTGTCGAACATGTTGCTGAAGCTTCCCGCCGGGAATTTGGAATCCTTGCGAGACCGATTCGTCACGGCGGCAAAGAAGGGTGACGCCGCGATTGCTCCCGTCGCATTGGCTGGATTGATCGTGTCCGGTGAGGACGTCGCTGCATTCGAAATCGCCAAGCGGTCCGACGCTGCTCGCGTGAACTGGTTGACAGGCGTCGCGATGCTCCCCGATCGTCTGGGTCGCGAATCGCAGCGTGAGCGTGTGGTCGAATTGTTATCGGACAGCGACAAAAAAGAGGTCGTTGCTGCTGCAATCCGCACCCTCGCGGTCGTCCCCGGTGATTGGAACGACACCTTTGAGCGAGTCGGAAACCTTGCCTGCAACGGTTTTCGCGAGGATGGCATTGCCACGCTGCTCGCGATCCCCAAGAACGCTTACCAACCGGAAACGTCTCTCAAACTCGCACGCCATCTCGTCAACTTTGCCGAGCGGACACCAGCGAAGAACCGAACCAGCGATGCGTTCATCGATGCGATGCAGGTTGCCGATCGTGCGATTGCCAAATTGCCTCGCCAAGCAGCCAAGCAGTTCCGTGATCGTCTGCGTGAGATCACGGTGCGTTTGGTTCGCATCAAAACGGTGGACGAAGAAATGCGTTACGACGTCCCTTACTTCGCCGTGGAAGCGGGACGCCCGGTGCAGGTCGTCTTGGAAAACCACGACGGGATGCCTCACAACCTGGTGTTCACTGTCCCGGGAGCACTGAAAGAGGTCGCGAATTTGGGACTGCAAGCGGGTCCACGTGGCGGTTTCCAAGGGAAACAGTACGTGCCTGAGTCCGATCTCGTTTTGCACAGCACTGACCTGGTTGCCTCCAACGAAAAGGAAGCCTTGACCTTCACGGCTCCCACTGAACCCGGTGAGTACCCGTACGTTTGCACGTTCCCTCAACACTGGTACCGCATGTACGGCGTGATGGTGGTCGTCGAAGACCTTGACGCTTACAACGCGAATCCTTTTGAACCCGCCGACCCAATTGGGAACAACCGATCGTTTGTCCAAGCGTGGACGATCAACGACTTCGCTGGCGACAAGCTGACGGAAGGTTTGCGTGGTCGAACCGCCGAAATTGGCCAGAAGATCTTTGAGCAAGCCACCTGTGCGAGTTGCCACCAGGTCGCTGGCAAAGGCGGGCAAATCGGCCCTGCTCTCGATGAGGTCGTCGACAAGTGGAAAGGCGATTCACGAGAGGTGCTCCAAGAGATCCTGCATCCGTCGGATCGCATCGACGACAAGTACGCGATGCACTTGGTGCTCACCGTGGATGGACAAACCTTCTCGGGACTGTTGGTCGAAGAAACCGACGACGTCGTGAAGCTGTTGGCTAACGCGGAGGCCAAGGAGCCGACCGTGATTGAACAGAATGAGATCGAGCAAATGGTCAAGACATCGACTTCGATGATGCCCAAGGCTTTGTTGGATCAGTACACCGAAGACGAGATCTTCGAGCTGCTGAACTACATCCTCAGCCATCAAAGGTGATGTCGGTTGGTGCCCTGCTGAGCGGCATTGCCAACGCTAGTCTTGTTCCCAGGCTCCGCCTGGGAACACACTGCTGAAGAGGCTCCTGCCTCACGGTCCCCCATTCAGCAGGCAGAGCCTGCAAGACATCCCGTTCCCAGGCAGAGCCGCGGAACGAGCGGACGAGGAGCTTGTCCCCAGGCTCCGCCTGTAAACACTGCTGAAGAGGCTCCTGCCTCACAGTCCCCCATTCAGCAGGCAGAGCCTGCAAGGCATCCCGTTCCCAGGCAGAGCCGGGGAGCGAGTGAACGAAGAGCTTGTCCCCAGGCTCCGCCTGGGAACACACTGCTGAAGAGGCTCCTGCCTCACGGTCCCCCATTCGGCAGGCAGAGCCTGCAAGACATCCCGTTCCCAGGCAGGAGCCTGGGAACGAGTGAACGCCCGTCGCGTCACCGACAAGAGGCTCAACGGGAACGTCGGTTTGGTTGTCGTTGCCGAGCGACGCTGCGTGGGTTCGCCAGCGGTGCTGGTTCGCCATAGACGCGTTGATGGAACAGTGCCAACGATCGCAAGGCGTGCCCCTTGGGTCCAATCGACCAATCGTTGTTGCGTCCCTTCAACATGGAATTGAGCAAGAACGTGACCGATCGCAACACCTCCGGTTCCAGCAACTTTTCGTCGGGCAAGTGCGTCAGCAAGAACTCGACCATGTGCCCAGTCGTTTGGACCTTGCGATCCAAATCGCCATTGTCTTGACGCGACTCGAACCAATCTGTGCTCATCGAACCATCGCGGTTTTGCAATCGCAGGGTGTAGTCGACGAAGTCATCCAGGAACTGCTCAGCACGAGCCCATTGGCCATCGATGGGCTGGCCTTCCAAACGTCGCTTCCGCAACGCGTGAGCAAACCCCATCAGGCGGTGAGTCCCGCCACACGCTGATCCAACCACCGGTTGATCCAGTTCCGCTGCGATCAAACGAGAGAAGTCCCAACGCTCGCCATCAGCACCGACCCAAGTCGTTTCGGTGTCCAAGTAGTGCGACAATCCAATCAAGCTGAACGTCAGTTCCTGGCCTTCTTTGCAGGCGGCCGCTTCGACTTTGACCAAGTCCGCGACGCTGAATTTCTGGCCGTCCACGTACAGAGGGTAATCACTTGGCACGCCAACCATGGCCAAGACGGCCAACCACTGGGCTTGGTGACCTTGCAATCCCACGCCCTCGCGAGCCTTGATCTTCCCGCCTTCGATTTCCATCAATCGTTGACCGCGGCAGACGTTGTTGCCGGCCATCCAAGCGATCGTGCTGTAGTCCCGTCCGCGAGCAATCAACCGGGTGTCCGGTCCGAACACCATCACGGCATGCATCATGCCCCAATTGCTGCGTCCATCGGCCTGTTCACGACGCCCGTAGTAGTGCTGCAGGCACTGAACGATCGGTTGCTGCATTCGCATCACACCGGTGCTCAAGTTCGCCCCGGCACCCTTGCCACTGTGAGTCTTGGGGCGTCCCGTGGCATCCAGCTGAGCCAAACTCAAACGTGGTTGTTCCGAGGAGTCGAGTTGTTCACCGTCCTGATCCAACTCACCCGCATACAGGTCTTCCAGATCCGCTTCGCCCAGATCGTTGCCACGAATGTCTCGCAGGCTCACCGATCCCGATGGAGCGTCCTCGAGTGGCGTCAATCGATCGCGGTCCACCGCTTGCAGCGGAACACGCGACAACTCATCGGAATCCTTTTCATCGAAGATCCCCTCCGTGCGTTCTTTCGCTCGTCGCGGCGAAGCGGATTCCAACGACATTCGGTCTTCACGTTCTTTGATCTGAGAACGATCCCGAGCCTCTTCACGGCGAAGTTGTTCCGCGATGCTTTCGTTCAGGCGGCGTTCCGTGTCTTCCTTTTCCTTTTCAACCGACTCCAGCTCTGTTTCCAGCGACTTCGGTTTCGCCGCTGACTTCGGCGCCATCAACGACTGCGGCGTTTCCAACGACAGCTCCCGGTTTTGCAACCCGCTCCCGATGGTTTCGCGAGCCGTCGATGATTTCGCGTCCTTGAGCGATGGCAATTCACTGGGTGATTGCGACGGCTTCATTTCCGGCAAGGAATCGATTGCCGATCGCGTTTTCGGAATGCTAGGTGGAATCACATTGCCGGGAGCTTCCTGGGCCGGTTTCGCAGGCACCGTTGTCGGTTCAACCAACTCCGGTTTGCTGGACTTCAAGGCGTTGAGCTGTTGAGTCAGCTCTTCGATCTTGCTGGTCAGTTCATCGACCTTTTGCGGCAGATCGCTGACTTCCTCGTCCATCTCTGATCCGAGGAACGACGGTGCGTTCAAAGCTGGCAGGCTCGGAAGAGCCTCCACCTTCGCAGGTGGAAGGGCTGGTGGTTGAATTGCAGGACCGGTTCGTTGCGGCAAGGCTCCGCTGCCAATCGGCGCCATCGTGGTCGAAGGCATTGGGTCTCGAAGCGGCGAAACCTCGCTGATGTTTCGCCGAGCGTTCCACTGCGTCGCATTGGGATTGGGCTGCCCGTCCCACATCGAATCGGCATTTCGGTCTGAGACCGATCGCGTTGGACGTGAATCAAATTCGGACGGCATCTTGGTCGGATCAAATGAATCCGGCACGTTGTCGGCCAACTGCTCCCGAGTGGGCTGGTCCAATTCAGCTTCGGCCGATTCGGGACCACGCAAGATCATCGACGGTTCGGTCTGGGTGAACAGAGGACCTTTCGGTTCCCAGGTCTTGCGGACACCGTTCAGCCGAGCATCTTCCCGAGTGACCATCCGCGGCGTCCGCACGATCTGCTCGGTGCCGTTGGCATCCGCGTTGCCCAAGAACACAGGTTCCTCCACCGGAGAAGGCGGAGCAAGTTGCGGCGGCAACAACTGGATCGCGGATCCGATTGGTCCGGATTGCGAGCTCCACGAACCGTTTTGTTCGCGAAACTGCAAATGGGATCGCGAAGAGTCGCTGTTTTCGCGAATCACCACGGCGGGACCCGCGACGCGAGGCTCGATCGCGTCGCGATCGCTCGCATCATCGATCACCCCGAACGAGTCCGCTGGCACAGCCAGCGTGGGCGCACCGAACTGAAGTTCGTCCGCCTGAACGGCCACGGTGGCGAGACACGAAGACGTCGACAAGCTTGTTGCGAGCAACCAAGCGGCCAAACGTTGGCGTTTTTCTGACACAGTCAATTTTCTTCCGCGGTCGGTGACATCACGTTGGGTTCCTCCCAAAGTGCAGCCGCAGAAATCAAGCCTTCTGCGACGACACGACGGGTCTTAACGTGTGTATCGGTTATTCCGAACGAAAGGTTGACTGGAATGTAGGCGGTGAAACCGGAGTCGGCCTCCGCCGGGTGGCAAGAATCGTCAGCCCGGCCAGGGTCAACGATATGCCAATCACGAGCAGCTTTGTCACCGGCTCCTCGAACACAATCACGCCCGCGAGGCTGGCCATCGCAACCTGGGAAGCATTGATCAAGTGAACTGCCACGACGGGCAACACCTTCAGTGCCGTTGAAATCGCCACGAACGCAGTGAAATTGAAAATCCCCGCCAAGATCATCGATTGCCACATCGCAGCAGGGATGTCAGCAATCGGCGACCATCCCGTTCTGACTGCGACAATGCCCGCCAAAGCCACCGTGCCCGAGACACCGCTGATCCACATCGCCATCGATGCCAACATCCCGCGTTTCATGGTGAAACGCATCGATGTGCTGAACACGGCATAGGCCAATCCTGACGAAACCGCACACAAAGCACCGATGACCGGGGAATGCAACCAATCCACCGGCTCGTCAGAAAGATCCGCAGACGAGGCCGTCCAATCGACGGGATCCACCCCGCGAGACTGAGACAACACGATCACGGCGATGATCAGAGTGCCAATGGAAACCAATGTCCGTGGCCGCACCGGTTCCCTCAGCATGATCCGCCCCAAAATTGCACTGCCGATCAACAACGATCCCAGTGTGATCGGCACCGACGCGGCCAAACCGACGCTGCCGAGCGCCACCTGAAACGCACCATTGCCAATCACTTGTCCGACCAGGGCGATCGGGATGAAAATCGGAATCCACTGGCGACTGGTCGCGATCGGACGTCCGCTGGCTTTGACGGCGGCCAAGTAGGGCGTCAGAACCAACACTGTCGGAGCCGCTTTGAACGTCGAAACGATGAACGGATCGACCGAAATCGCGTTCCGAAGCGAGATGTTCGCCAACGTGTACAACACCGCCGAGGCGATTCCCGCCACGATGCCGAAGCCTATTCCCGGCGATATCATCCCCTCCCCCAAACGCCGCCACCAAGCAGCCTGAATCTTTGCACTCACCTCACTGCCTGCGAACTCGCTCTGATCGAACGATGAATCAGAACTCATAAGGCATCCGAGCAACGAAAGTGGAGGCGGCGGGACGGGTCAGAACACAATTTCAATCCCACGACCAAGCGGAACACGATGGCACGCGAAACACACGACCGAGAAGACTTGCTGGTGGAGGGAGTCAATTTGCCCGAGCGAGCTCGGCTACGGCACAGTGCCAGCGGTCGAGAATGGGTGATCGGCTGGCGGAAGGGTGGAGGGCCGGCGATCTACGACGGCCCCGATCGGGTTTACCAATTCAACAGGGACAATCAACTGCGACGAGTCTACCTCGAAGGCTCAAAATTGGCTGCCCAGGGTGGAAAGCTGTGCGAGTTGAAACGCCCCGAGCCCTCCCCAACAGACGATCGAATTCAGAAGGTCCAACTGATCTGGCAGCCGATCGACTCAGCAAGCCAGCAAAACATCCTGCAGCAATGGGCCGAAACTCGACAGCAACTGCTGGACGCATTGCAATCCGCCCGTGCAAGAGATCTTCCAACCGGCGTCACCACCGACCCGGGCGCGATCGTCACAAACTCACCCCAAAACTCCCAAACCTCCGAATATTCATGGGAATCGGTGGGGATCGCCCCGGAGAAGATGCTCGATCGCACCCACGGGTGGTTGGTTTCTATCACCGATAATCCCGAAATGGCCGCCCAGTCGAATGTTTAGGGACATTCATTCTTCCCATCTTTTCTAAATCCACACACTCCGACGCTTGCAATGGTGTATGCTTGGAAGAATAATACCACCTGATGAGAGATTCCTTTCGGCCTGCAAGAAACCTTGCAACTGCTGATTGAAATCCGTCCTCGGCACATTCTTCCCCACAGCGTTCACCCCCGTGACCACCGACGAACGTCGAGATCGATTGCGTGATTTGGTCAAAGACCGCGGATTCGCGGCTTTGGGCGAACTGGCGTCGCAATTGTCGGTCAGCGAATCAACGATCCGTCGCGATCTGGAAATGCTGGAAGAAGCTGGATTGGCCCGTCGGACCCATGGCGGCGTTTACTGGACTGGCGATTCCGACACGATCAGCGTGTTCGAATCCCGCAACGATGACTCCTGGGCAGCCAAGCAAGCCATCGGCCGGGCGGCGTCCGAACTGATTGCCGATCACGACACCATTTTGCTGGACGGCGGCAGCACGGTTTACGAACTGGCTCGGCTGATTGTCCACCGACCGCTGCAAGTGGTCACAAATTCACTGCCGGTCGCTCACCTGTTGTCGACCAGCGACTCGATTGACCTGGTCATGATCGGCGGCTGCGTTCGCGGCCGAACTTCGGTCACGATCGGCCCACTCGCCGATTCCCAACTGGCAACCATCCACGTCACGACCGCTTTCTTGTCGGTCGCCGGCGTCTCGCCACGCGGCCTTTTCAACAGCGACATGATGCTGGTGGAAAGCGAAAAGGCGATGCTCGCTTCGGCTGAACGAGGCATCGTGTTGGCCGACCACAGCAAGTTCGGAAAAACCAGTTTGAGCCGAATATGCGAATTGCATCAGATCGACACGGTTGTCACGGACGACGGGCTGGATTCTGACGCGAAAGCGTGGCTGGAATCTGCCGGTGTCCAACTACGCTTGGCCCAATCACCGCTGGCCCAGTCCCCACAAAAGACCTCGGCACCGGCTCCGGCCGCGCCCTCATCGAACTCCTCCCCCACCCATTCCTTGAACAACGCGAATCTCACATGAGCTTGGCTGTCGATCGTTCACGCATTGAATCCCTCGTTCGCAACGCGATCCGTCAATCGGGCGTGGCATCTCCTGCCCCTGCGATCGCATCCGCCGGCCAACAGCCTCTCGGTTGGGTCGATGGCAAACCGAATTTGCGAGTCAGCATTTCTGCCCGCCACTGTCACCTGACCGACGAGCACGTCGAGATTTTGTTCGGACGTGGCAGTGTCTTGGAACCCGACAAAGACCTTTACCAAGATGGTTTTTACGCGGCCAAGCAAACGGTCATGGTCGTCGGACCTCGCAAACGGATGCTCCCCAGCGTTCGCGTGCTCGGGCCCACACGTGGCGCTAGCCAAGTGGAACTGGCACTGACCGATTCGATCTCACTGGGCATCAATGCACCGGTTCGCCACAGCGGCAAAATCGAAGGCACGCCGGGTTGCGTGTTGGTTGGCCCCGCCGGCAGCGTTCAGCTCGAACAAGGCGTCATCCGCGCCGCTCGCCACGTTCACATGAACTTTGCCGACGCCGAGTACTACGGCGTTTCCAACGGCGACATGATGCAACTTTCGATTCGCAGTCCCGACTGCAGCGTTTCATTCGAAGACGTTTTGGTTCGGGCTGACAAAGCCGCCAAGTTGGAAGTTCACATCGACACGGACGAAGGCAACGCCTGCAACTTAGACGCAGCGACGGAAGTCGAACTGAAGAAGTCCGGATGTGCTTGCCAGCACTGATGGATGGACTTCGCTCAACGTAGGTCCAGTTCTCACTGGACACCCACCATCGTCCGGTCGCCCCGGCACGAACCAATCACTCTCTCTCGTTTTCCCCCTTTCCTTTTAGGTATCTCAAAAGATGGCCAAAATCAGTGAAGCCCTCGGCATGATCGAAACCAAAGGTTTCGTTTCAGCAGTGGAGGCAACCGACGCAATGATGAAAGCCGCCAACGTTCAGTTCCTTGGTTGGGACAAGATCGGTGCTGGCTTGGCAACCGTGTTCGTCACCGGCGATGTCGCTGCTGTCAAAGCAGCCACCGATGCCGGTGCTGCAGCAGCCGGTCGCGTTGGCGAAGTCGTCAGCGTTCAAGTGATCCCACGCCCTCACGGCGATTTGGAAAAGATCCTGAAGTTGCCTTCGACCAGCAAAAAGTGATCGAGCGACAGCAGCGTCTGTCACCCCGATTGTCTCCCACCTCACCAAAACAACTTTACGAGAATCTCAAATGAACGATGCCATTGGTTTGATTGAAACGAAGGGCCTCTTGCCGTTGGTCGAAGCCACCGACGCGATGGCCAAAGCCGCCAACGTCGCTGTTGTCAAACGCGTCGACCTCGGTGGTGGCATGGTCACAACCGTCGTCAGCGGTGACGTCGGCAGCGTCCGCGCCGCCGTTGAAGCCGGTGCCGCCGCAGCCGCTCAAGTCGGCGAATTGGTCAGCAGCCACGTGATCGCTCGTCCAGCCGAAGGCTTGATGAACGCTTACTTCAATTGATCGCCGCCGTGTGATCGGGTTGCGACGTTCACAACCTGGTTCACACACGCTGCGTGAAACCTCTTTCACAAGGACCGTGATTCGATGTTGATCCTCGTTGCCAATCTGGGCTCGACCAGTTTCAAGTACAAGCTGCTGGACATGTCCGGTGACTTTGAATCTGCGAACGCCTCGCCGGATTCTCGCGTGCTCGCTCGCGGGGCCGTCGATCGCATTGGCGAACCCCTCAGTCAATGCGAAGTGATTGTGACGCGATCGCATCAAGGCGAAACGTTTCGCGAAGAAACGCAGATGCCCGTGCCGGATCATGGGGTTGCTGTTCAAGCCTGCTTGGACCAGCTGACCCATCCTGAGAATGGATGTTTGAAAGAGGCCAATGAAGTTGCCGCGATCGGTTTCAAAGCCGTTCACGGTGGACGCAAAAGTGGCACCTTCGTCGTCGATGACGAAGTGCTTGAAGCGATGGACGAGATGAGTGCCGCCGCGCCGGCGCACAACCCTCCCTACATCGCCGCGATGAAACTGTTACGTCAACGTTTTCCGGAGCTACCGTTGGTCGCCGCGTTTGAAACCGAATTTCACGACACGATTTCGCCGGAGCGTCGCACCTACGCGATCCCTGCGGAATGGACGCGTGAGATGCAAATTCAAAAGTGGGGATTCCACGGTTCCAGCCACCGCTTCATTGCCGAACGTGCCGCAGAAGTCTTGGGTCGTGACGACGCCAAGATCATCTCGTGTCACCTGGGCGGAAGCAGTTCGCTGACCGCGATCGATTCTGGCAAGAGCATCATGACCTCGATGGGCATGACACCTCAAACCGGCGTCCCGCAGAACAACCGCGTGGGTGACTTCGACGCCTTCGCGATCCCGTTGATCATGCAGCGAACCGGCCAATCACTGGAAAAAGTCCTGCAAACACTGGCCAGCCAAGGTGGACTGAAAGGTCTCTCCGGCGGCATGGCAGATTTGCGCGACATCGAGTCCGCCGCCGACGAAGGCAACGCTGACGCCAAACTGGCGTTGGGTGTTTACACCGAAGAGATTCGCCGACACCTCGGCGGAATGATGGTCGCACTGGGTCGCTTGGATGCGATCGTGTTCACCGGAGGAATCGGTGAAAACAGCGACGTGGTCCGGGCCGCCGTTTGTGCGGGGCTGGAAGGTTTTGGCATCGAACTGGATGCCTCCAAGAATGACGGGATGCGTGGAGAAGGAAGCCTGCACACCGAGTCCAGCAAAACTCAGATTTTGGTTTTGCCCACCGACGAAGAATGGATCGTGGCCAAGCGAAGCCTCCGTGCTCTCGCCGCCCAGTAGGCCAGGTTCCACCTGGCGTCGATCTCCCCAAACCCATCACCTCAACCCACCACTCCCATGTTCCTAGCCCGCGTCACCGGATCGGTCGTTTGCACCCAAAAGGTTGCATCCATGACCGGTCACAAGTTGTTGATTGTCGAGCCTTACCGGCTCGATGAGAAAACGCGTGCAAAGCTTACTTCAACGGGACGCACTTTCATCGCGGTCGACACGTTGGGCGCTGGCGAAGGTGAGTTGGTGCTGGTGTGCCAAGGCAGCAGCGCTCGACTGACCCCCGAAACCAAAACACTTCCCATCGACGCAGTCGTCATCGGCTTGGTCGATTCCGTTCACGTGGATGCCAAAGAGGTGAAAGCCAGCACCTGACACGTGCCATCGCTTTCCTGTTCCACTCCATCACCCCTCACTCATCTCTCATCATGCAACTCGACGAAAACACCATTCGCAGCGTGGTCGCACAAGTCCTCGCGGAAGTCGGCCCGATGCCCAGCATGCCCGATTCGGCGAACGCCTTCGAAGGCAGCCATGGCATCTTCGGCAACGCTTCCGATGCGGTCGCCGCGGCTCGTCGTGCGTTCGAACAACTTCGCCAGCGTCCGATGGAAGATCGCAAGCGCGTGATTGACATCATTCGCAAGATCAGCATTGAGAACTGCGAAGAACTCGGTCTGATGGAAATGCGGGAAACCGGCATCGGTCGGCCCGAACACAAAATCGAAAAACTGCGAGCCCTCGGCGAATTGTCGCCCGGCACCGAGTTCCTGCAAACCAAAGCGTTCTCCGGTGATCACGGTCTCGCGATCATCGAACGCGCCCCGTTCGGCGTTATCGCGGCGATCACGCCCGTCACGCACAGCCTGCCGACCATCACCGGGAACGCGGTCAGCATGATCGCTGGCGGGAACGCGGTCGTCGTCAACCCTCACCCATCCGGCCGCTTGGTTGCCGTCGAAGGTGTGCGTCGCTTCAACGAAGAAATCGCTCGCGAAGTCGGCATCGACAACTTGATCTGCGTGATTGCTGAACCAACGCTCGAAAGTGCCGCGGAACTGTTCGGTCACCGCGACGTCGCACTGATCTGCGTCACCGGTGGTCCCGCCGTTGGGCGTGCCGCACTGAACAGTGGCAAACGAGCCATTGTGGCTGGCCCAGGCAACCCGCCCGTCGTCGTCGACGAAACCGCTGACCTCGACAACGCGGCCCGCTGCATCATCCAAGGCGGTGCGTACGACAACAACCTGTTGTGCATCGCTGAAAAGGAAGTCTTCGTCGTGGATTCGGTCTTCGACGACATGATGGCCGCCATGCGACGTGCCGGAGCCGTTCAGCTCGACCAAGCTCAAATCGCAAAGCTGACTTCCGTGGCAATCACTCAAGTCGGTGACGACAACCACGACGCCGCCGCGAAAGACTACATCGGCAAAGACGCTTCCGTTCTGGCCGCGGCCGCCGGTGTCAAGGTTCCTGAATCCTGCGAGTTGGTCTTCGGCGAAACCGATGAACATCACCCGTTTGTCAGCGTCGAACAAATGATGCCGTTCATTCCATTCGTCCGAGCACGTGACGTGGATCACGCGATCGCAATGGCCAAGCACTACGAACACGGCTTCCGACACACCGCGATCATTCACTCGCGCAACGTTCACAACATGACCAAGATGGGCAAGGAACTGGACACGACCCTGTACGTCAAGAATGGTCCTTGCATGGCTGCCCTGGGACTGGGCGGCGAAGGTTACCTGTCGTTCTCCATCGCGGGACCAACCGGCGAAGGCGTCACGACACCTGACACGTTCACTCGCGAACGACGCTGCAGCATGATCGACGAACTGCGAGTGGTCTGAGCATGCAACCCGCACGCGTCATCGGTCACACCCGCGCGACCGTCAAGCACGAATCGCTGCAAGGCCAACGTCTCGTTCTCGTTCAACCCACCGGCGTGGACGAGAAACCGGACGGACCACCCTTGCTCGTGTTGGACGAACTGGGCTGTCGAGTCGGTGACCGTGTGATGCTGACCAGTGAAACCGGCCCCATCCGCGAGATGACTGGATCGGACACCTGCCCCGCTCGCTGGAGCGTCCAAGGACTGATCGACGAACCGACAAAGAAGAAGAAAACTAAGAAGAAATAGAAGTGGCGTAGGCTTCCAGCCTGTGAGTCAAACACCAACCCAACAACCGAATCCCAGCGAATCCGGCTACCAATCCAAACCCATGACCCAGCCCGCAACCCAAACCGCAACGTCCAACAGCGTCGACATCGCGTCGATCGTTGAACAGGTGTTGCGCCGGTTGCGAGATCAATCCGGGACCAGCGTTTCGACCTCGAAAGCGATCACGAGCGGAGAGTCCGCACATGTCCTGAGCGACAAAGTCATCAGCGTCGACGTCATTCAGAGCATCCCCTCGGGAGTCACCCAGGTTCAGTTGTCCGGAGGCATCGTGACTCCCGCCGCACACGACGAAATGCGAGCACGCGGGATCACTGTGGCTGGATCCAAGTCCACGGGTGCCGCTGCAAACCAACCGGCGAGCAAGACCGGAAAACGATTCATCCAACTGCACACCGACGCCTCGTCGAAATCCATTCGCGACTCGCTCACACGACAGCTGTCGCTTCGCGGCCTTGACCATTGCCCGAAAGCCCATCGTTCCGTCGTCGTGACCGCGCGTCCCGCGGCAGCGTTGATCGCTCGAATCCAGTCTGGCTCAAGAGCGGTCTTGATCACTCGCCTCGAAGACATCTCGCGATTTGCATCCGAAGTTGACGCCGACACATTTGTGCTCGACATGCAGCATTTCAACCTCGTCGCGCTCGTCAACGCTGCAAACACCATCGCTCAATTGCCAAAGCCGTCCACTTCCACCTCACAGGGGACATCTCGATGAAGATCGCTCGTGTGATTGGAACCGTGACGCTTTCGCGAATGCATCCGTCCATGAAGGGCTACAAACTTCGTTGCGTCGAAGTCGTGGAGTCCGCGGATCAAATCCAAGTCAACCAAGACGACGCGAAACCGATTGGTGGAGACACCCTTGTCGCGTGGGATTTGGTTGGCAGTGGACACGGTGACTGGGTGGCGTTGGCCGAAGGGCCTGAATCCGCCGCTCCGTTCCGCCCCGATGTCAAACCAACCGACGCTTCCATCGTCGCCATCCTGGATCACTGCGAGGTGCAAACCTCGTGACGAACAAAACCTAATTTGGAACGCTCCCCCCCGTTCCGATTCATCTCCCATCTCTCGACCTCCCTTTCCTGACTTGGACCACTTGTCATGCAAAACATCCATAAGATCAAACAAGACATGTGCGACATCGGTCGCCGCATCTACAACCGTCAATTCGCGGCGGCCAACGACGGCAACATCACCGTCCGCGTCAGCGACAACGAAGTCCTCTGCACACCGACCATGCACTGCAAAGGCTATTTGACGCCGGACGATATCTCGATGATCGACATGACCGGCAAGCAAATCGCTGGTCGCAAGAAACGCAGCAGCGAAGCGTTGTTGCACTTGGAAATCTACAAGCAACGTGCCGACATCAAATCCGTCGTTCACTGCCACCCACCGCACGCGACTGCGTTTGCGATCGCTCGCGAGCCCATTCCACAGTGCATCTTGCCCGAGGTCGAAGTCTTCCTCGGCGACGTGCCGATCACCAAGTACGAAACACCTGGCGGACAAGCCTTCGCTGACACAATCATTCCTTTCGTTGAAAAAACGAACGTCATGATCCTGGCCAACCACGGCACCGTTTCGTACGGCGAATCGGTGGAACGAGCCTACTGGTGGACTGAGATCCTGGACTCGTACTGCCGCATGCTGTTGCTCGCCAAACAACTGGGCAATGTGTCGTACTTGGACGAAACCAAGTCACGAGAGTTGCTGGAACTGAAGGACAAATGGGGATTCAAAGACCCACGCAACACGTCCGAGTTCGAAGACTGCGACATCTGTGCCAACGACATCTTCCGTGACTCATGGAAAGACTCGGGCGTCGAGCGTCGTGCCTTCGCACCACCACCACCGATCAAGACATCCAGTTCGGCATCGGCTGCACCTGCTGGTGTGGACGAAGAGCAGCTCGTGAAGCTGATCACCAACGAAGTCATGCGTCAGATGAAAGCGTCAAGCTAGCTCACCAGGTAGCCGGATTCGCCAGAATTCGGATTCCTAGCGGTAGGGCGCGAGCCCTCCGGTACCGCACCGGGCGGCTCGCGCCGCTCCGCTAACACCACACAAACCATCCCCCACATCCAACTCAACTGATCCCATGAAAGTTTCCATCATTGGTGCCGGCGGCCTCGTCGGATCTTGTGCCGCTTACGCGTTGCAGTGCGGCGGCTTGGCTCGCGAAATCGCGTTGCTCGACGTCAACGTTGAAACCGCCGTGGGTCACGCGTTGGATTTGCAACACGGTTCGCCAAGCGTCGCGGATCAAACGATCGTGGGCGGTGGTTACGAGCACATCCCGGACAGCGACATCATCTGCATCACCGCAGGCCTGCGTCGTAAACCCGATGAGTCACGTTTGGACTTGATCAACCGCAACACCGACCTGTTTGTCCAAATCCTTCGCGACGTGAAGGCCGCCGGGCCGAAGCAATCCGCGATCGTGTTGGTCGTCAGCAACCCCGTCGACATCCTGACGTACGTTGCCGCAGGCATGCTGGGATTGCCAACCAAGCAAGTCATCGGTTTGGGAACGCAGCTCGACACCATCCGATTCTGCTCGCTGATCGCGGAAGAACTCAAGGCACCACCAACGCAAACGAAAGCGTTGATCTTGGGCGAGCACGGCGACTCGATGGTTCCCATCTGGAGCAGTGCCGCGATCGGAAGTTTGCCACTCGATAAATTCCCAGGCTGGAACCCGGCTCTCGCCAACCAGCTGTTCACTCGGACACGCGGCAGCGGTGCCGAAGTCATCAAACGCAAAGGCGGAGCGGGCTTTGCCGTCGGCATTGCCATCCGCGATGTGATCGACGCCGTGATCCTCGACCGCAAGTGCTTGCTGCCCGTCAGCAGCGTGCAATCGGGCTGCTACGGCATCCACGATGTGGCACTCAGCGTCCCCACCGTGGTCGGCCGCACCGGTGTCGTCGATCAACTCGAGATCGACCTCTGGCCCAAAGAAGTCCAGGGACTCCGAGCCAGCGGCGCCGCCCTCCGCAAAACCCTCGACACCGTCCTGCCACGGATCAAGTAGCCGGATCGCCAGAATTCGGAGGTCCACTCACTCGAGCGTCTGAATTCTGGCGAAGACGACGACGGCCCCATCCGGGGCGACATCGTGATGTGCACCACCGGTCTCGGGGCTTCCGCCCCGAGCTACCAACGGCGGCCCCGTCCGGGGCGGTTGTGCATGCATGACTCCGGAGGAGTCGGCGTTCTTAGCTCGGGGTGTCAGCCCCGAGAAAACAAACCCACCCCCATCCGATCGCCCCGGACCGGGCCGTCGAAACCGAGCGTCCTTCTCGGCAATGACGGGGGCATTGTGCGTCTCCGTGGTCCGGTTGATTTTGGCCGTTGGCCAAACTCAACCGTTCATCACTCCCAAACGTATCGTTCGTCAAACGCCGACGACGGCCCCATCCGGGGCGACGTTTTGATTTTCACCACCGGTCTCGGGGCTTCCGCCCCGAGCTACCGACGGCGGCCCCGTCCGGGGCGGTTGTGCATGCATGACTCCGGAGGAGTCCGCGTTCTTAGCTCGGGGTGTCAGCCCCGAGAAAACAAAACCAACCCCATCCGATCGCCCCGGACGGGGCCGTCGAAACGGAACACCGGGGCTCTTGGCGTATCGCCCTATTCTCCAACGGACGCACCACTCAGGGCGTCAGCCGATGAAATGCCAATCCGCTGAGCAACTTGGGATAGAAGTAGGTGCTCTTCGCCGGCATGCGTTCGTGATTCAGGCTGATCTGCTCGATGTCAGAGACCGTGGCGGGCATGACCAGCGCCGCGAAAGTGTAATCCCCATCGCCTTCTGACTCCGCAGCTTGTGACTCACCTTTCAAACCAGCGACGACGTCCGCGACGTCGTGAATATAGGTTGGCTTGGGATGTCCAGACTCTCCCAGGCAGTCCTCCAACACCAACTTGTGCAACAAGCTGACGCCCAGCGATCGCCAGGTCTCACTCTGGTCGCCGGCAATCTCCGCCATCCGAGCCATCGCGTTCTCATTCGCGTTGACCATGACCCAGGTCTCATCGCCAACGGCATACAACGCCATCAAGCTTTGACGATCCGCCAACTGAATTCGTGTCCAGGCGTCGTCTGCCGCGGACAAACCACCGCTGAGCGTTTCACAATTGAACCCATTCCCGAGTCGCTTGATCAACTCTTCGGAACGCATCGGACGGATGCCGCGAATCAGCCGGTGAGTTGGCAACACGACCAGCCCCGGATCGTTCATCCCAACCAACATCGTCATCACAAAGTTCACCGGATGATCCGGGGCGATCCCACCGGCCTGCTCCGCCACGAAGTCTCGGTAGTCACACGCGGTTTCATAGCGATGGTGCCCGTCCGCCACAAACATCGGCTTGTCCGCTAGCAATTGACTGGCCTTCGTGACAGCATCGGGATCAGTAATCGGCCAAACGGTGTGAACCACGCCCGCATCGTCAGTGGCTTCGATCGGCGTGACATCGGCCTTGGCAGCTTCCAAGCATTCAATGACCGCGTTGTCATTGTCGGGGTACAAACCAAAGATCGGGCTGTTGTTCTGCTCCGTTGCCTTCATCAGCTTCAGACGATCCACCTTCGCCTTGGGGTGAGTCTCCTCGTGCGGATGGATGTTGCCTTTGCCAAACGGCTCCAAGCGAACTCGCCCCATGAATCCGCGCCGCGTCACCGATTCTTGGTCACCACTCTCGCCAGAAATCGCAAACGTTTGATGATAGAGATAGAACCCCGGTTCGTCGTCCTGCTTCAGCACACCTTCGCTGATCCACTGTTGGACGAAACCCGCGGCACGTGAGTAAGTCTCGTCAATCTCATCACCAGGTTCCTCGCGATTCAAGATCACGCGGATCACATTGGACGGGTGCCGCTTGTAGAGCACTTCCTGGTACTCAGCATCGATGACGTCATAAGGCGGTGCGACAACCTCGGAAAGCGACCGAATGTGATCGAGGTTGTAACGCAACGCGGCAAAGGGTGTGACTTCCGGCACGTCAGGCTCCAACGCAGAACAACGTTTCTAAGCAGGTAAGCAGGCGTCACTTGGCATTGGAACTGTTTTGGCGAACGCCACGGTTCTCACGTACATTCGGGGCGAACGCCCAAACGGCTCACATGATTTCTCCAGATCGTCCCTGCCAACCTGCTTCGTTCAAGTCGATTTGCAAACAATCGCGGCGTGGACATCACGCCACCAAGTCTCCGATCACATCAACAACCCAGCCGTTTCTGGCAATCCAAACATCACATTCATGTTTTGAACCGCGGCACCACTGGCGCCCTTGGTCAGGTTGTCGATGGCACAGACAATGACAGCTCGCTTGCCCGAAGGACGCACCGAAATCTGAACTTGGTTGGTCCCGGCGACATACTTCGTCGCGGGCAAGTGATCGACCACATGGACACAGGGTTGGTCTGCGTAAGTGTCTCGCAACAAGCTCATCATGGCACGAACCGCGTCCTCCACCGAGCCAGCCTTGCCCGCTGGCTTCACATAGATGGTCGACAAAATGCCGCGATCCATCGGAGTCAGGTGCGGTGTGAACATCACTTCGATCGCAGCACCCGCGATCCGTTCGACGAGGTCCGCGATCTCGGGTGCGTGGCGGTGAGTTCCCACCGCGTAAGCGGAGATCGATTCGTTGGTCTCACAGTAAAGGGTTCCGAGTTTCGGCGAACGACCGGCTCCTGAAACGCCGGATTTGCTGTCGACGATGATGTCCTCGGTTTCAATCAATCCCGCCTTCACAAGCGGGGCCAGCGGCATGATTGCGGAGGTGGGATAGCACCCCGGGTTGGCGACGATGTCAGCGCTGCGAATTTCGTCGGCGAAGAACTCCGGCATGCCGTAAACGACGTTGCCGATTCGTTCCGGCCATGGGTGTTTGACACCGTACCAGTGCTCGTAAGTTTCCAAACTGGACAGCCGAAAATCGGCGCTGAAGTCAATGACTCGCATCCCAGCACCGGCCAATTGCTTCACGCTTTCCGCAGAAGCCCCATGAGGCAAGCAGCACATCGCCACATCGGCCGACTTCGCGATCACGTCGGCATCGAGCGGTTGCAGGGTCACGTCGCAACGTCCCGCCAGCATCGGATGAATTTCCGAAAGTGGCTTGCCCTCGTCTTGGCGACTGGTCGCGATCACCAGCTCTGCACTGGGATGCGTGAGCAGCAACCGGGCGACTTCCAACGCGGTGTAACCGGTCGATCCAATGAGAGCGACGCGAAGATCAGATGATGACATGATGCAACTAAGAAGGCTTCCAATTGAAAAGGGTTCACCCAGTGGCGAACAATCTCCCACCGGTGTTGTCGCTTTTTCCGCCGTGATCGGCAACCACGCCCAATTCAACTCACGCGTTCTTGGAACCCAACGAGGGAAACACCAAGCGCCCTGCGAACTGCCGAGCCATCTCAAGCACCGAGTTCAAATCATCTTTTTCAAAGTAGCCCGCCACGTTCTTGTCGTAAGCCAACGCGATGTCACGTTGATGACGCGAAGTCGTCACAACGAACACTGCCAACCGTTTCAGAGAATCGTCGCGACGAACCTCCGTCAAAAATTCATGCCCGTTCAAACCAGGCATGTTCAGATCGAGGAACGCCAAGACCCCCACATCGTCGCTTTCGCTCACGATACTGCGTAGTTTCTTCAGTGCTTCACCGCCATCGGAGGCATGCACCAACTCGCAATCCACCTGATTGCGTTTGACCGCGCGGCGGAATGCCTCGACGTCCACCGCGTCATCTTCAATCAGAAGAAACGTCGGACGTTTGGCTTCGCAGGAGCTTGAATTGTCGACAAGAGACGATGTCATGTACGCACGTTTACAATGGAGTCTTCAGCGGGACGATCTTTCACTGACTGGTTCACTGATTCAATTTGCTTGGGCCAAGTGAACCAAAAGGTGGTTCCACTTCCCGGGGAGGAATGGAGCCCAATTTCCCCACCATAATGCTCCACATGCTTCTTTGCGATAGCAAGTCCCATGCCACTTCCATCCGAAACATCGGTTGCGACACGCTGGTACATCTGAAACACCTTTTCGTGAAAACGGGCTTCGATCCCAATCCCGTTGTCGGCGACTTCCCAATTGTACCAATCAACATCTTCCCCGCATCGCACTTCAATCCGTCCATCCGCACCTTTGTCGTTGTATTTGACGGCGTTGCTGATCAAATTCAACAGCACTTGCTGCAGTGGAGTCCGCACGGTGTCAAAGACAGGCAAGGTATCCCATGAAATGTCGCAACCATCCAAGTTGTCCGCCATTGCGACGATCGACGTGACCAATTCGTTGGTGTCGACGTGCTCGGGACGAGAATCGACACGCCCGACGCGTGAATAGTTCAGCAAATCGTCGAGCAAACATTCCATGCTGCGGACACGCGTTTGCATGTGTTTCAAATGCTCCTGCGAACTTTCCGGCAAAATGCCTTCACAATCCTCCTGGACCCAACTGGCTAAGTGCTGGATGCCACGCAGGGGCGACTTCAGATCATGAGAAGCAATGTAGGCAAAATTATCCAGTTCGCGATTGGACTCGATCAGCGCCTCCGCTTTCTTCACCAATTCTTGACTGAGTCTCTCGGATCGATCCAACAGCAGCTTGGTTTCTTGGTTTTTGTCGCTGAAAACACGGGCTGCTTTGACCATCTCTGCGATTTCGTCGGTTCGCTCGGTCTCAGTCGAAATCACCATGGTTTCACCGGCGGCCAATCGCCGGAACATTTCCGTCAAACGACTGATCGGACCGATGACGGCCATCGACAAGCTGGTTGCGAGCAGCATGGCCAACAACACCGCCCCCACGGCCGCTCCCACCGCGATGTAGCGAGAACGGCGGAAGGACGCCTCACGGTTGCGTTGGTTCAGGGTCTTTTGCTCCCGAACAAACTCCTTCAGCTTGGACGATTGGTAGCTGAACTCGGCGATTTCCCCCGCCATCACCACGTTGGAGTAAACCATGTAGCCGCGGGTGGCCTGAAACGCGCGCGTGCCGACACGCTGAAATTCAGACAGGCTGGCCAACACCTCCGCGAGGATCCTCTGGACTTCTTCCTGCTGATTGTCGGGAGCTTCCTGCAATTCCAGGCACGCCAAACGAGCCATTTCGAGATCCTGCGTGGCTCGGTCAAAACTCTCCGACTTGGGATGATTGAAGTACTCCAGCAGCGAGCGATGAGCCGACACGTACGCTCCTCGAGCGCCGCCATGCTTGCGAATCTGTTGCTCGTACTTGACCGGATCCTTCATCCACCAAGCACGCAGCTGGTTGAACGCGTCGCGAACCAGCTCCGCCTTCTCTGGCAACTCCTGCTGCACCAATAGAGAACGCAGCTCACGCTCCTCCGCCGCCAATTTCAACTGATCGCTCAAGACGTTCAGGTGGCCTTCCATCTGGACCAAGGTCTCTTCGATCGAGGCATCGGCTCCCTTGGCACGTTCGATCTCCTCTGCCAGTTCCTCCTGCAACGTCAGAGCGGCCCGGTACTGCGCCGAGGCTCCTGTTAACAAATAGCTCTCGCTACGAGATTTCAGCTCCTGGACTTTCCGGTCAATCGATTCGATGACCACCGAAGTGCTCTCCGCTCGCTGGTACTCGGCAAAACTCTTCAACAGTGACGACTGACCACTCACGCCGATCCACGTGCTGAGCACGCACAACGCCACCAAGCACGCACTTGCCAAGTAGATGCGTTGCCGCAGAGTCTGTCGTCCCAGTTGGGTCAGCATCATGATCATCCGGACACGAACTCATTCCAGTGCCGAAGGCTGGCCTCGTAGGACTTCATCACAGTGTTCCAGACCGCAATGTTGCAAAATCGTTTTTCGTAGGAGCCGCCGTCTCGAGCCTGACCTTCCTTGACCACCACTCGCCCGGTTGTGCCCTGAAGATCCGTGGTGGCAGGTTTCCCCTCGTACCAGTAGTCCCACTCGGCTTCACTGAGTTCTTCGCGAGACCGTTGCGGGTTGGAAATGTAATAACCTTGACGAGCGATGAAGGCGCCTGGCCACCCCGACAACCACCAGTTCATGTATTCATAGGCGGCGTCTTTGACCGAGCCTGAGGTTCTGGACGACAGACACATCACGCCATGCCAAGCACGATAACCTTCCTTGGGGGATGCGTTGACGCATTCAATTCCACGCCCCCTCAACTCAAACACAGCCGGTGAGAACATGCTTTCAATCACCACTTCCCCACGGCTCATCAACCCCACCGAGGACGGAACGCTGCTCCACACGCCACGAAAGTGCCCACTGCGTCGGTAGTCTTCCAAAATCTGAAACAGGGTTTCCAATTCGGCTTCGCTGAGATTGCCAATGTCACCAAACTCAGCCAACCCTTTGGCTTGAACGGCCATCGCCAAGTCAAACAAACCGATGGTGGGTTCATTGACGATCGCAACCTTTCCCGCCCAGCGGTCATCAAGCAACCACGCCCACGATTCTGTCTCGTAGGGAATCCCCCGCGGGACGAACGAAGCGTCATAACCAAACGAATCAACGTTGTGCACATACGGCAGAAAACTGATTTGCTCGGTTGACTGGCCGCCCAGAGTTCCATCGGGCTGGATGAACAGCAGTTCATTGGGTGCGTCGCCCGCACCAATCTTGGCCTCAGGGGTCAACCGTCCGACACGCGTCAGCGGGTTGATCTCATCCCAGTACCGAATCCGGGTGCGATCGATGGGCTGGATCGCACCAGCCTGCCACAGCACCCGAATGCTATTGGACCATTGCTCATACAGATCAAACGATTCAGGCCGCGTCGAAGCCCGGTGAAGCACTTCCGCACTGCCTCCTGGCGTGAACTCCAACTGGATGCCCAGGTCGGCTTCCGCACGCACACGAAGATCTTCCTGCAGGGTCACATGGGTCCCAAGAACCCGAACCACCGGTTTACCGGACACATGAATCGCCGGTGCAGAAAAGACATCAGATGCCTTCACAGGCTTCGCCCCGGCGACAGCCACCGTTGCCAACGTCGCGCCGAGCAATTCGCGTCGATTGAGATTCATGACAGCTGACGGTGGATGGAAGAGCGTTGGCAGGAGCGGCGGGAGGCATCTTCAAATTTGAACCGCGTGAATGCATTCAAACATACGGCGCAAAAAGAAAACGGGCGTTTGAAGCAGATCAAACGCCCGTCCCATGTGTCAACTGTTCAATGCTCTCACGCTCAACATGAGCGTGCCTTCGCTCCTTCAATCAGGCCAAGCCGACGCCGCACTGGCGTCGAAGGGGCCCCCGAAGGAGTTGACCACTTCCAAACGAGCAATCGGATGCGTGAACAGCCGATTGAACTCGCTCAAAATTTCCCTGAACTATTCCGAGTCGGAAGTCGGGATCAACGGACCAGCCGCTCCCAAACCGCCCTTCAGGTCGCCTTCGTCCATCGGAGTCGGCATGCCCGACTCGGCGGCTTCGGCAGCAGCAGCGGTCTTCTCTTGCTCCTCGCTCCAGTCGACTCGCTTGAGCGACAGACCGATTTTGCGTTCGTCGGTGTCGACACGAAGCACTTTGACTTCGATCGGATCGCCAACCTTGACCACTTCTTCGGGGTCCTCGACTTTGTGCTCGGCCAATTCGCTGATGTGCAGCAAACCTTCCAAGCCGTCTTCGAGTCCGATGAAGACACCGAAGTTGGTGATCTTCGTGACTTCACCCTTGACCAATTGGCCGGGCTGGTACTTGTCTGGAATGTCGCCATCCCAAGGGTCGTTGTCGAGTTGCTTCAGCCCCAAGGCGATCCGGCGGCGTTGTTCGTCGACGCTGAGGATCCGGCATTCGATCTCTTGGCCCTTCTCCAGCACTTCGCTCGGGTGAGCGATCTTGCGGGTCCAGGACATGTCGCTGACGTGCAACAGACCGTCGATACCTTCTTCCAGCTCGATGAACGCACCGTAGTTGGTGAGGTTGCGAACCTTGCCCTTGACGTCTTTGCCTTCGGGATAACGCTCGAGGACTTCGTCCCAAGGGTTTTTCAGCGTTTGCTTCATACCCAGTGACAATTGCTGGCCTTCCGGATCGACACCCAAGATCATGACATCGATCTTGTCGCCGATGTTGACCAATTCGCTGGGGTGATTGACCCGTTTGGTCCAGCTCATTTCGCTGATGTGAACCAAGCCTTCGATGCCTGGCTCCAGCTTCACGAACGCACCGTAGCTCATCACGTTGACGACTTCGCCAGGATGAACCGATTCGACCGGGTACTTGGTCTCGATGTTTTCCCAAGGGTTGCGGTCTTTTTGCTTCAGACCCAAAGCAATTTTTTGCTTTTCGCGGTCGATGTGCAGGACCTTGACTTCGATCTCTTGGTCGATCGACAGCATTTCGGTTGGGTGACCGATTCGTTCCCACGCCATGTCGGTGATGTGAAGCAAACCGTCGATGCCGCCGAGGTCGACGAACGCACCGAAGTCGGCGATGTTCTTGACAATCCCCTTGCGGATCTGGCCGACTTCCAGCTCTTGCATCAAGTAAGCGCGATCTTCTTCACGCTGACGCTCGATCAAGCTGCGGCGGCTGATGACGATGTTGCGACGCGTGTCGTCGATCTTGAGCACTTCGGCTTGGACCACACGACCGATGAAGTCGCCGATGTCGCCAGGACGACGAATGTCGACTTGCGAACCAGGCAGGAAGACGTTGACGCCGATGTCGACGAGCAAGCCACCTTTGATTTTGCGAATCACGGTACCGGTGACCACTTGGCCCTCGGCAACCGTTTCCATCATCGCTTCCCATTCGATGATCTTCTCGGCTTTTCGCTTGGACAGCGAAATCATGCCGTAAGGATCGTCGGCAGCACCGAGCTCATCCTCCATCTCTTCAATCAGGACTTTGACCGTGTCGCCGATCTTTGGCGGGTCCTCTTCAGGCCCCCACTCATCCAGTCCGACCGTGCCTTCACTTTTGAAGCCGACGTCGACGAGAGCCCACTCGTCGTTCAGTTCAACAATTCGTCCGTCAACGATTTTGCCAGAGTTGTAATCTTGCTGCTCAGCAGCAATCGCGTCGAGAAGCCATTCTTCGGCCTCGTCCTCCGGGGCAAGCAGCGCCAAATCGTTGAGGATGTCGTCGTCTTCGAGGGAGCGGATGAGGTTGCGGTTAACCATAAAAACGTTACCGATGGTGAAATCGTATCGATCGGGCTCCGGCAAATCACCCGTCGATCCGTCACCTGGGTTGGTGGAGTGGATTGTCAAACTACAGCCGGAAAAGGGCGTCCAGCGGACTTGCCGCGGCGCCTAGCCGAGAAGCCTACCAAAGTCGGAAATTGGTCACAATGCGTTTGTTGGTCTGGACACCCCGCCCGCGAATGTTTTACAGGCGACGAACGTGAGGCATGACACGTGAACTGAGACCCGTGAACGGATCGCTGCCACCCACCACCGGAATTCCCGGCTCCTCCGGCGACGTGAATTCACAGACTCCAACCCACCCAATTGAGATATGAACCTGAATTTTTTCGACTGGCTCCGTGACGGAGTTCGCCAATCGGTCATCTTGGGCGTCAGCGACGCGGTCGAGCAAATCGGCACGCCGGACGAAACGTCTGAGATCAACCCGCAAGTCGCTGCGTTGCTGCAAGAACCCACGGCGGACAAACAAGCCCTGCCCGCCAAAAAGGGCGCCCGCCCGACCGGCCGCAAAGCCGCCCCAAGAAAGCGTCTGGGCAAGTCCCTGCAGGAATTGAACCCGCCGTCCAAGTGATCTGGCCCGCGAGAGGCACAGCTGCTGCCGAATCCTCGCCGCTGCCGCATCACTGCTGAAAAATCGTTGCACGCTGGCCTTCCCAGGCCGGCGAAGCCTTCTGAGTGAGCTGCAAAACCAAACTGGCACCCGCAAACCGGCGACAAGCCGAACGCCTCCGGCAGACTCACGCGGTGGCGCCTTTCCGGGCAAAACGGGGTAGAATCAGAGCCGAATGTTCGTTCTTCACGGAGAACCATCCTTCTTGCCTTCTTCTTTGCGAGACCACGCCCGATGTCAACAGGACGGATCACGATCCAAGACATCGCCAACCGTGCCGATGTCTCCAAGAGCACGGTTTCGCGAGTCCTCAACAGCCCCCTAATCGTCCAGGCCGACAAACGCGAACGCGTGCTGGCAACGATGGCAGAACTGGGGTACCAACCCAACCAAGTCGCTCGATCGCTGGCCGGCGGCAGGTCGATGACAATCGGAATCGTGACCCAAAACATCGGCACACCGTTCTACGATTCTGTCGTGCAAGGCGTGATTCGAGGCCTCAATGGCACCGGTTTTTCACCGCTCGTGGGTGACGCGATGCTGAAACAAGAATCGTTCCTCGGCGCCGCCCACACACTGCTCGGGCGCAATGTCGATGGCCTGATCCTGATCGCAGGCGATATCCCATCGGAAAAGATTGAGGAACTGTGCGAGGAAAAGCCCACTTTGGTCGTGGCTCGCGAAATGCCCGCGTGGACCGGCGCGATCATCGCCACCAACAACTTTCAAATCGGTGCCAATGCGACGCAAACGTTGATCGACCACGGGCACCGCGAGATCGTTCATATCGCTGGACCGGTGGATCACATCGACGCGATCGGCCGACTCGCCGGATTCCGATCGGCGATGAAAAACGCGGGATTGACCGTGACCGACGACCACATCGTTCACGGCGACTTCCATGCTGAATCCGCCGCGACCGCCATTCAGACGCTGGCAGATCGCCACGTTTCCTACAGCGCGATCTTTGCGGCGAACGACCTGATGGCATTCGGGGCTCGCCTGGCCCTGCACCGTCGCCAAATCTCCGTGCCAGAACAAGTCTCCCTGATCGGCGTCGATGACCAGCCCGAATCGCAATGGACGGTGCCGCCATTGACCACCGTTCGCCAACCCGGCAAAGAAATGGGACAAGCCGCCGCCACCGCCATCATCGCCATGATCAACGGCAACGAACCAGAACTGCCCACGCTCGGCGGCGAAGTCGTGCTTCGCGAATCAGTCCAACCGTTCGCGCTGACAATCGAAACGTAGTGCTGAGTCACCGCAACCAAACCCACTCCCCACCGTTCGCGTCACGCACCCCCAAAACAACCACCAGCGGTCTGTCACAGCTAAAAGTTCGGGTTGACCGTAGTGGACGAGGCGACGAGTCCTTGGATTTGACGCCAGTTCAGGACTCGTCGACTCCCCTAAGAATAAGTCGTGACAACCACCAGCCACGCAAACATTTGGGGACAAGTGTTCTACTCTGAAGCACCGTCAAAACAGCCACTTCTCCAGGTGCATCATCCACACCAGCACCAGCATCAACAACGTGACCAGCGACACGGTCATGCGAGTCGCCCACTTGTGCCCTGATTCAACTCGCAACCCCCGAGCGTAGAGCACAAACGACGTTCCGATCATGATCGTCAGCACATTGACGCACACCAAGATCAGCGGACCAAACACCGGCCAACCACGCTCGCTCGACTCCCAGACATTGAACGAAGCCTGCAAGCCCGCGGTCGAAATCGGCGGAACCAGCGCCGCCGCAATCGCAGCCCCCGCCAAGGCCGATGACAGGTGGCTGCGAGTGCGTGCGTAGGAAGCCGCCATCCCGCCCACCAAGCCCACACAAAAATCCAGCGGCGACGGATTGCATCGGCCCCACATCTCATCGGTCACAACCGGGTGATGCACCAAACGGACCAACAACCCGAACAGGAAGCTCGATCCAAACGCCCCAGCGAATCCGATCCCAATCGAAAGCATCGAACGCCGGAACAACGGGCGGTTGCCGTGAGCCAGCGACAACCCCGCGCCCATGATCGGGGTCATCAAAGGCGCGATCAACATCGCCCCGATGATCACCGCCGCTGAATTCTGCAGCAATCCAAACGCGGCCAACATCGCTGCCGCTGAGATCAACCCGAGAAACTCCAAACTCGGCTCGGAGCCTTCCTCCAGCGTGCGAGCCAATTCCAACCGCGCTTCGCGATCCATCGGCTCGGCAACGTGACTGGCCCAGTACCGAACCCCCGCCGACAACGACTGATTCCAGCTTTCCTTCTGGCTCACCAAAGCAACCGACGACCGACCGGCCTGGCCCAGCAACGCACGAGCAACCTTGTAATGCGACTCCGCCGATGGCTTCGAACCAAACGGAACCCAGATCAAATCGCCTGGGTCGCAACGCTGACGTTCCAAATCCAACGCTTTCGTGATCGCCCGAGCTTCCCGGTCCGCCAAGTCCGACTTGCTGCCATCGGATGACTCATGCGATTCGCCTTCAGCTCCCAACCAGTCGTGTTCCAACTGCAAGGCGGGATCCACGCCCAGCAAACGTCGCGAAATCCAGCGGGTCACCTTGATCGACGCATCGTCGATCGAAAACACATGCTTGGCCGAGTCAGGTGGCGGCCCCTTCACGCTCAACCAAACCGACTTGATCGGACACCGATCGAACAAGGTCGCCTGAAACCGATCGTCATCGACATCGTCCACCATCAGCAACAATCGCGAATCCCACTTGGACAACCGAGCCGAAATTGCCTCGACGTCGGACTCCACCCGCTCGACGCGGCCAACCACGCAGTGCGCCGGGGAATCACTCGCGTCCGACAGGATGCTTCCCAGCTCTTTTTGACTGCGCAGTTCCAATGTGCGGTGGTCCATCCCCAACACCAACACGTCGGCTTGCATCTTCATCGATTCCGCAAACCGGCGTAGCCATGGCAATCCATCCGCCAACTGTTTCTGCGAACCGACCAGCAGCGTGACGCTCATGCCCGCTGCTTCAACAAACTGGCGGCGGCTTCGTCCACGACAAACGTGACGTGCGGATGACGCTGCAAAAACGACGCTGGCATGTCGGGCGTGACCGGCCCACGAACCGCCCGTTCAACCGCCTCGGCCTTCGATTCACCGGTCGCAATCAACACAATCGCGCGAGCTTCCAAAATCGTCGCGATGCCCATCGTGAGCGCCAACCGAGGAACTTCCTCTGCCGAGGCAAAGAACCTCGCGTTGGCATCAATGGTTTCGCCGGCCAAATCGACCACTCGCGTCCGACTCGCTTCCGTCGCGCCCGGTTCGTTGAACCCGATGTGCCCGTTCGCCCCCAGTCCCAGCAACTGCAAATCGATGCCGCCAGACGCTGCAATCAAGGCTTCGTATTGCTGGCCTGCTTCCTGCAGGTCCGCCGCCATGCCGTCGGGCAAATGCGTTTGCTCGAGATTGAACCCCGCCGGATCAAACAACCGCGAACGCATGTACGCGTGGTAGCTCTGAGGATGCTCGGGGCTCAAGCCGACGTACTCATCCAAGTTGAACGTGGTCACATCCGAGAACGACAGGTGCCCGGCCTGAACCTTCTCGACCAGCAATTCATACGCTCGCTCGGGAGTCCCACCGGTGGCCAATCCCAACACGCTCGCCGATTTCCGACGCACCTGCTCAACGATCCAGCCTGCGACTCGAGTGGAAGCCGATTCGTGATCCGGAACAATTTCTAACTCAATCAATTTTCTTCACCTGGTTCTTCGATTGGTATTCTTCAACTGGGACGTTAAGCAGGTCGGCAGGAGTCTTTCGGCATTTGGACTGTTTCGGTAAGCGTCGTTGCTCCCAGGTACAACCGGGGCTAACGCCAAAACGGCTCACATGATTGTGCCCGATCAATCCTGCCGACCTGCTTAGGAGATCACTTCGGCACGCCCCTTTATAACGAAAAGACGCCCGCCCTCCGATGACACACCGGATGACTGAATGAGCAAACCGACGCAGAACCCAAGAATTCGATATGGTCCCTCGCTCACCGGCTTGTTGATTCTGTTGTAGGTTGGCCACTCTTGGCCGACTTCTTCGTTGTAGGTTGGCCACTCCTGGCCGACATCCACCACTCGGACGGGCAAGAGTGCCCCATCCTACAGGCGTTCAAGCGTCGTTGACGACGAGATCAACCGGCTGTCTCGCATCGGGTTGTGATTCCCATTCCATTCGCATGGAAAAGAATCAAACAATGCCCCACGCGACGCTTGGCCCAGGCGAACTGACGGACGAACCATCCCTGCCTTCACACCCACTGCTTCTCTGTTTCTGCCACGGCGTCGATCAACCATCGCCGCATCGAGTCATCCGGCAGACCACGCAAACGGTCACGAACCCACGCGGGCACAAACACACGAACTCGTTTGACATGATTGTCAAACTGCCGGTTGGCCAACACAGAGGCCACGGGTGAAACGTCGCCCAACGTGGCAACCTCTCCCGACCGGAGCATGATGTCGATGTTGATGTCGACCTCCAATTT
Source organism: Rhodopirellula islandica (assembly GCF_001027925.1). Lineage (NCBI taxonomy): Bacteria > Pseudomonadati > Planctomycetota > Planctomycetia > Pirellulales > Pirellulaceae > Rhodopirellula > Rhodopirellula islandica. The sequence continues at coordinate 169,276 of NZ_LECT01000043.1, forward strand.
GACGGGCGGCGCGTCGATCAAAACCAACTCGGGTTCGACCACGCCATCAATCGCTTCGCCAATGGACGCTGCCAAGGGCCGCGAACACGATGCGAGCCACCAATGCGGGCGGCGGGCCAGCATCTGATGCATGTCCTCACCGGACTCGACGTTGAATTCCGCCGCTCGTTTGAGCAACGTTCGATTGGCCCCGAACAGCCCCTCGACCAACGTCTGAACCGCACCACCTCGTTGATTCGCGGCCTCGACCAATCGGCTGACCCAAGCTGCCTCGCCCAAATCCATCCATTCGGCGAAGTCGACCGACTCTCCCGCGGTGGGTTGTTGCAATTCATGAACTGCTCGCTGCAGCATCGCGGTGGCGGAACGAACGGTGTGATGCCAGTAGACTTCGCTGAACATCACATAACGCCCGAACACCATCATCTCTGCCGCCGTGCGTCCCTTCTCATGAATGGCGAGCTTGGGCCGATCCGGGTGCCGAACCATCGAGGCAATGATTCGCATCGGATCGAAGTTGCGTCCGTAGGGCACGCCAGCATGCAAACTGTCTCGCTGCAAATAATCCAATTTGTCGACGTCGATCGGGCCACTCAAACAGCTCGCGTAAAAAGCGATCTGGTCAGACGGGGCCACCTCCGTGAATTGCTCGCTCTTCTTGGGACACAGAATCGCCATCACGTCATCGGCGGTGCAGTCCCAATCCGCCGCCAACGTTTTCGCGATGGGCCCTGACCGCAACATCGCATCGACGCGTTCCTCATGACGCGGCATCCCGGCCTGGCCCATGTCTTCGATCGGGTGGCAAAACGGCCAGTGCCCCGCGTCATGCACCAACGAAGCCACGATAAATGCCTCCGCCGCTCGCAAGTCATCGTTCGTTGGTTCGGCGACAGTGGACTCGTTGACCTGATTCAGGACTCGCAACGACCATGCGTAAACGCCCAATGAATGCTCGAGTCGAGTGTGCATGGCGCCGGGATACACCATCGAGACCAATCCCAACTGGCTGATCGAGGCCAGCCTCCTCAGGGGGGCCGTGTCAATCAAACGCTGCACGCGAGGCGTGACCGGGACATCCATCGCGGGCGGGATCCGTAATCGAGACGGGCCGCGATCCATCAGACGAACTTCAGGCAACGGAATCACGCGGAAACCCTCCGCAGGAACACGAACGCAGCGATTTTCGTGAACATGGCCTCCCCTGATGACCAGAGTGCAGCGAGGTTCGCAAGCCTTCCGGTCGACGCACCGATTGCCAACCCAAACATCAAACGATGGTCAATTCGGCACAACCGGCAGGTTTCGCCCAGGCCGCGCAAGAAGACTCCGACCAAGCGGCGGACTCGATCGAGCAAGTCAGAATCGGCACGGCGGAGTACATCTGGCCGAAGGCCTCCTCCAATTCTTCGTCTTCGAAATCCGGAAGCAGTTCGCGCCGGCTTCCGGGTTCGCCAGCCAACTTCACCCCGGCAACCAAAGCCAGCAAAATGACCAGCACAAAATACATCCCGGAATGAGCCAACCCGTTGATGAATTCCAATTCAAACGCCGCGACCGAGACAAATGCTCCCAGCACCAACATCACCGAAAACACGATCCCGGCGGTCGTCCAAGACATCTCATTCGCGTGATCAAGCTCCAACACGTAAGCGGGCAGGAACGCGTAAACCAGCCAAATCGCGGCAAAAACGGCGGAACAAATCAGGACTCGGTTGCGAAGTTCGACGCCCGTGTATGGCTCCAATTCCGCGTCGTAGACAAAGCTGTATCCCGTTCGCACAATCGGCGGTGCCAGCAACAGAATGCCCAGAATCTGAGCCCAAAATGGCGCCCCGCCCATCGCGAAGCGGAACCCGAGAGCCAGAAACAGCATCCCACACATCACCCCCGCCGCGATGTAGAGGTGCCGCCGCGTGAAATCGGTGTCCTTGCGAGTGATCGGCTTGAGAACACTCTGCCCTTTGGAATCCTTGGGCCCGTCATTTTCGGGCGAGTGGATCGTGACCGCTTCGGATGCGTCAGGGACCCGGATCGTCTTTTTGCACGCCGGACACGGCCCCTGCTTGCCAGCAAATTTGTCGCTGACCTGGAACCGTTTCAGACAATTGGGACAAGTGACTTGAATCGGCATGGGGGGCTGCAAACCAGTCGAATCGGAGCGGGATGATCAGTCGGCAACGCACATTGTGATGGCCGAACTCGAGGAGGGTTTGGGTTGTAGCGAGAGCTTAACAGAAAATGAATCCGTTTACGCCAGCGCTCACGGGATCGCGGATCCACAATTCAAGGACGAGACTATTCTGCATCGCATCCGCGGGAAATTGCTCCTCCACCCGCTCCGCATGCTATGGATTGAGTAGCTTCCCACGCCACCGCTTCGAAGCCCCCTCGGGGGCCACCAAAAGTTGCAGCGGGGGACGCGAATTTGATCCAGCAAGCTAAAATGGACTTGAGCCAGTTGCCATCGAAGTCGCGCAATGCGTGCAGTCCGAACAGGGCACACCAACTGTGGCAACTTTGAACACTTGACGACGATCCAGTTGTGAATGAATCCGGTTAGGGGACGAATTCACATTGGCTGAACTTTCCGGCCCGCCGGCGGTGACAATGAAACAAGTGTCACCCACGTGGACGAAGTCCGCGCCGACTCAACCAAATGCCCCTCAACCCGCTCATCGCAACCCACCGCGTCACAGACTGGCGACTTTGTCCACTTTCGATTCGTCACGTAAGCCGTTTGGGCGTTAGCCCCGGTTACTGTATGTGAGCCGTTCGGGCGTTAGCCCCGGTTTCCGTATGTGAGCCGTTTGGGCGTTAGCCCCGGTTTCTGCGGTGTTGGAACTGAGGCGAACGCCTCAACAGCTCAATCAATCAACCCGCCGCGTCAGCCAGGCGGACCGTCCGGCCGTCGACACCCCGTTTCCCTTCGTTCGCACCTGCGGCCCTTTTCACTTTTCAACCATGTCCCAAAAAATCTTCGTCGCTGGTCACCGAGGCATGGTCGGATCGGCCATCCTCCGCCGATTCGCCGAGCGAGAAGACCTGCAAGTGATCACGCGGACTCGTTCCGAACTGGACCTCTGCAACCAAGCCGCGGTCAACGAGTTCTTCCAATCCGAACGCCCCGACACCGTGATTTTCGCGGCCGCCAAGGTCGGCGGGATCCACGCCAACGCCACTTATCCGGCGGATTTTGCCTACGACAACACCATGATGGCGGCCAACGCCATCCACGCCGCCTTCCAAACCAAGGTGTCTCGGTTCCTGTTTCTCGGCAGCACCTGCATCTACCCCCGGATGGCTCCCCAGCCCATCCAAGAAGACTCCTTGCTGACCAGTCCCCTGGAAACGACCAACGAGGCCTACGCCCTGGCCAAGATCCTGGGTTTGAAGCTCTGCCAGTACTACCGTCAACAACACGGGGCACTGTTCCACAGTGCGATGCCAACCAACCTGTACGGTCCCGGCGACAACTACCACCCCGACAATTCGCACGTGATCCCCGGCTTGATTCGTCGCTTCGATGCCGCTGCGCAAGAAAAGGCCGACTCGGTCACCGTCTGGGGCAGCGGGAAACCACGACGAGAGTTCTTGCACGTGGATGACCTGGCCGCCGCCATCGAACACCTGATCGGGCTGTCGGATCCACCCGACTGGGTCAACGTCGGCACCGGCGTCGACCTGACGATCGCCGACCTGGCTCAAAAGATCGCCCAGGCCACGGGATTTGAAGGCCAGATTCTTCAAGACGCCAGCAAACCCGACGGAACCCCCGTCAAATGCACCGACATCCGCCGCATCCGCACGACCGGCTGGGCACCCACCATCAACCTCGACGAAGGCCTCGTGCAGACCGTCGCTGACTACCGAGAACGCACTCAAACCGGCGCCGTCCGCTCGGTCTAGTCTGCCCCCGTAGCCGGATTCGCCAGAATTCGGACCAGCTACCTGTGGGATAGGCTTGCAGCCTGCCATACCGCAACAACTGAGTCCCTGAGTCCCCTCTCCCGTTGAGGAGAGGACTAGGGTGAGGGTCTGCACTCGCCAACCTGAGTCCCTGGGCTCTTTTCCAGGACAGACTAGAAGCCAATCAGACTGTTGATTCAGTACGTTTCGCAGACTGAGCGATCAGCCGACGGGCGCTAGCCCACGGTTACCAGAGACGAACCGGACGCGATCGCGTTCCGGCCTGTTGATTGACTCGAGTTCACAACCCGACGCGTGAGCGAGGGATCCTCAGGCTCGTTGCAATGGCACGCGATCCCTCGCTCACGCTTCGGGTTAGGATCAAACCTACGGGCCGGTCAGCGAGCCGCCCCGAACCCATCGCTCACACAGCGGGTTACCAAGCAAGGCCAACTCGTCCTTGTGGCACTAGAAGTGCCTCTCCCACTTTTCCCAACTGCAGCCGCCCTCCTTCTCTTCATGTCATCTGACTTCACTTCACGGATTCAAAATCATAGCGCCACGATCGGCGTTATTGGACTCGGATATGTCGGCCTGCCCCTGGCACTCGCCTACGCCGCCGGCGGCTTCAAAACCGTTGGCTTCGACATCGATGACAAGAAGACCTCGTCCATCAACGGTAGCCAAAGCTACATCAAACACATTTCGGCGGACTCCATCGCCACAGCGATCCAGTCCGGCCATCTCGCCGCCACGACTGACTTCAGCCAAATCCGTGAAGTCGACGCGATCATCCTGTGTGTCCCCACGCCGCTGGACGAACACTTTGAACCCGACCTCTCCTATGTGGTGAGCACGATCGAATCGATCACGCCGCACCTGCGGGCAGGTCAAACGATCAGCCTCGAAAGCACGACTTACCCTGGCACCACCGCCGAAGAACTGGTCACCCGTGTTGAAGCCGCTGGGCTGACCGTTGGCACCGACGTTTATGTCGTCTACTCGCCCGAACGGGAAGACCCCGGCAACCCCGATTTCGCCGCCACCAACATTCCCAAAGTCGTCGGTGGCCACACCCCGGCGTGCCTCGTGGCGGGCGTCTCGCTATACGGCAGCGTGTTTGACCAAGTCGTCCCGGTCAGCAGCACCCAAGTTGCCGAACTGACCAAACTCCTCGAAAACATTTACCGCAGCGTTAACATCGGGTTGGTCAACGAACTGAAACTCGTCGCCGATGAAATGGGCATCGATATCTGGGAAGTCATCCAAGCCGCCAGCACCAAACCCTTTGGCTTCAAAGCCTTTTATCCCGGACCTGGACTGGGCGGCCACTGCATCCCAATCGACCCGTTCTACCTGACCTGGAAAGCCCGCGAATTCGGGGTGCACACGCGGTTCATCGAACTGGCCGGCGAGATCAACCGAGCGATGCCCACCCACATCGTCCGTCGCTGTGCGGACGCCTTGAACCAACACAAAAAAGCTCTCAACGGCAGCAAAGTACTGCTGATCGGACTGGCCTACAAACCCAACGTCGACGACGACCGAGAATCACCCTCCTACGAACTCCTGGATCGCCTGACCGCGCAGGGCGCCGACGTCGACTATCACGATCCCTACGTGCCCGTCATTCGCCCCTCACGAGAACACTCGCACTGGGCCGGCAAACCCAGCGTGTCGTGGGACCAAGCAACGATACAAAAATACGATCTCATCCTGATATCCACCTGGCACGATTGCCTCGACATCCACGAACTCGCCCAGTGGTCGAAATTCATCGTCGACACCCGCAACGCCACTGCAAAACTGCCACCCGAACTGCAATCCAAAGTCCTCAAGGCCTAGCCCCGTGGGAGAGGCCTCTCCCGTAGCCGGATTCGTCAAGAATCCGATCCCCTCTCCCGCACCGGGAGAGGGCTAGGGTGAGGGCCTTTCCCAGCCCGTAGCCGGATTCGCCAAGAATTCGGACCTGAGCCCCTGAGCCCCTGAGCCCCTGAGCCCCTGAGTCCCTGTGGCCCTGTGGCCCTGAGATACTTTTCCTCCCCCATGCCCACCGCACTCATCACCGGCATCACCGGCCAAGACGGCTCGTACCTGACCGAGCAACTGCTCGACCAAGGCTACACGGTGCACGGCTTGGTCAGGCGGACCAGCAACACGGTTCGATCACGACTCGACCCGTTGTTCCATAACAAGGACGTCTACAACAAGAACCTTTTCCTGCACTACGCAGACCTCGACGACACCACGACGATCCGACGAATCCTCGTCAAAACCCAACCCGACGAGCTGTACCATCTGGCAGGTCAAAGTCACGTCGGAGCCAGCTTTGACATTCCCGAATCGACGTGCCAGTTCACCGCCATGGGCACGCTCAAGATCCTCGAGATCCTTCGCGACCTCGAGAAACAACCGCGGTTCCTGCACATCAGCAGCAGCGAGATCTTCGGCCGCCCCGACGAATCCCCTCAGAACGAACACACGCCGATGCGACCGGTCACGCCCTACGGCGTCGCCAAGACCTTCGCGACCCAGATGGTCCAGCTCTACCGAGAATCATTTGGCTTATTTGCCTGCAACGCGATTTGCTACAACCACGAATCACCGCGACGGGGCGAATCCTTTGTCACTCGCAAGATCACCAAGGCGGCCGCGGAAATCTCTCTGGGACTGAGCGACGAGATCGTGCTCGGTTCCCTGGATGGACGCCGTGACTGGGGCAGTGCCCCCGAATACACCACCGCGATGCACCTGATGCTGCAACAAGACGCACCGGACGACTATGTCTTGGCAACCGGGCAAACACACAGCGTCGAAGAGTTCCTCGACGCCGCGTTCCGAAGCGTCGGCCTCGACTACCAAGACCACCTCCAACAAAACCCCAAGTACATGCGACCGGCAGAAGTCACCCGCTTGGTCGGCGACCCAACCCACGCCAAAAAACAACTTGGCTGGACCCCCGCGACAACCGCGCTCGACCTCGCCAAACAAATGACCGCCGCCGACGTTGAATCGCTGAAGCGATTGGCCGCTAGCAGTTAGCCCGGAATGATCGGGACGAACGATGTGAGCCGTTTGGGCGTTAGCGCCGGTTGCATCCCCCCCGTAGCCGGATTCGCCAAGAATCCGGACTGCCCTCGTAGCCGGATTCGCCAAGAATTCGGACCTGAATCCACCGCCCCAACCTGCGACCAAACCTCACTTTGGCCCTGAACCCCTGTGTCCCCTTCCACTCCCCGCCGCCTCCTCATCACCGGCGGCGCCGGCTTCATCGGCAGCAACCTCGTCCGCATGGCCCTGGCAGGCGGCCACCAAGTCCTCAACGTCGACGCCCTCACCTACGCCGGCAACCTGGCGTCGTTGTCAGAAATCGAATCCAACCCCAACTACCAATTCACACAAGTCGACATCACCGACGCCGCTGCAGTTGACGCCGCCATCACCGACTACCAGCCCGATGCGATCATGCACTTGGCCGCCGAGAGCCACGTCGATCGCAGCATCGATGGCCCCGGCCAATTCATCCAAACCAACGTCATCGGCACCTTCAACCTGTTGCAATCCAGCCTCAAACACTACCGATCGCTCGAAGGCGATGCCAAAGACCGTTTCCGATTCCTGCACGTCTCCACCGACGAAGTCTACGGCAGCCTCGGCAAGACTGGGCTGTTCACCGAAACCACACCTTACGATCCCCACTCGCCCTACTCTGCCAGCAAAGCATCCTCGGACCACCTCGCCCGAGCCTGGCAGGACACGTACGGTTTGCCCGTCCTGGTCACCAACTGCAGCAACAACTACGGCCCGTATCAGTTCCCCGAAAAGCTGATTCCCGTCGTGATCCTCAAATGCCTGCGAGGCGAACCGATCCCCGTCTACGGCAAAGGCGAAAACATCCGCGACTGGCTGTACGTCGAAGACCATTGTCGAGCCCTGCTCACAGTCATTGAGAAGGGCACACCCGGCGAGACCTACAACATCGGCGGCAACAACGAGCAACGCAACATCGACCTCGTCCACCTTATCTGCAACCTAATGGACGAGCTTTGCCCAAGGGCAAAGAGCAGCGAGTCACGAGCAACGAGCAACGAGAAAGAGCAGCACACCGACTCGCCTCTCGCTACTAGCAACTCGCAACTTCCGTCCAGACACTCGCAACTCATCACCTTCGTCACCGACCGTCCCGGCCACGACCTCCGATACGCGATCGACGCCAGCAAAGTCAAACAAGAATTGGGCTGGGAACCACAAGAAAACCTCGTAAGCGGTTTCCGCAAAACCGTCCAGTGGTACCTCGACAACCAAACCTGGTGGACGAAACTTCTCGCCACCAGCGAGATCCACCCATAGTGCCCCCCCTTTCAAGCAAGTCAAAAAAGTGAGCCACGGCACGGCCCCGCAATAGCAGCCTCTCATCCCATTCAATGCTCAGACTCGGATCGCCCCGATTTCCTTCGCCCCACGACAACCGTCGGTGTGCGAAACCCCGTTATGAAACTGGAGAACCCCGTTCACCAGCAGTGGCTCATGACAGTGAACGAAAAAAAAATTAGAAAATCCGCAATGCCGATCGTCGTTTGGTGGGGAAGCCCATGCCGAGCAATCATGCCGGTGTTCCGGGAACTAGCTCGAACTTGGAACGCTCCGATCAAGGTGATCGCATGCAACGCCCTTTCAAGTTCTCGGCAATCGATGGGATGGAACCTGCCCGACCTGGGCCGAGCCGAACTCGTAACGTTCAAAGACGGCTTATCCCCCGCGCAGGCCAGCGAGATCGTCAAGGACAACACCGATTCGTTCCATCTCGTCGGAAGCTACCAAAAAGCCGTGCCGTCGATCGAGTCATCCATTCACTCCTGCATTGAAGCTTCCATTCCGTTTGGAGTGTTGAGCGAGGCTCCGCTGAACATGCTGCACGGACCGATGCGGCCTATCAAAGAACTCTATTTAACAAAACTGCTCCCCAAAAGAGTCAAAGCAACGATTCAGCATGCCAGATTCATTGCAAATTTATCTGGGAGCGACAAAAGCAGCTTGGCCCAACTTGGCTGGCCCGCGAGTAAAATACATCCCTTCGGATACTACCCTGAGCTTGATTACCAACAGAACGAACGAGAACCAATCCCCACTGATATCATTTGCCTCGGTCTCCAAGACCACTTCAAGGGTGCAGACATCCTCTTGAGAGCGGTTGCGATCGCAAAGCGGGACGGCAACAGCTACAACGTCACCATCACCGGCGACGGGAAACGCAAGAAAAAACTGGAGTCCCTTGCCCGCTCATTGCGGATCGACAGGCAAATAGATTTCAGCGGCCTGGTTTCGCGTGAGGAACTGGAACGGCGTTGGCGCGGCGCACGAATCCTGGTGGCCCCGGGGAGATACGAACCCTGGGGAATCCGGGTCAACGAGTCTATCCTCAAAGGCGTTCCAGTGGTATGCAGCAACGGACTCGGAGCTTCCGAGCTTGTGGATGAAAGCGGGGCCGGACTCGTCTTCGCAACAGGAGACACTAAAGACCTTGCCAAATGCATTACCACCCTTCTGAGAAACGAAGAATCGCGTCTGGAATGTCACCGCCGTGCGTTAAACTATTCAACCCAAATATCGCCAAACGCCGCAGCTGAGCGTCTCAAAACGATTGTATTAGAAGCGATCGAATCAATGAATCAAGCGTCCTGTTGAACACAACATTGTCCCAAGCAAACGGCCTTGGGAACGCTTCAACAGTTGGTTCTTCGAGAAATTGAGCGGCATGCTTCGAGCCGATCACCGCCTTTCAACCTCGCGCCAAGGTGTTGGACTGTTCAAGGGGTCAACTCCTGCATCCAATGATTCGGCAGACAGACTCTCGACATGGCCCCTCCCAACCACCGGGAAGAACGGACGCAAGCTCTCCGGGGACGCACCTTGGGAAGGGATATCCTGGCCAAAGCGATCCAATGATGAGATCGACACACATGTGATCCGGCAGGGTCCCTCTCCCCTAAGCACCACCTGTATCGTCATTTTCAAGTCACCTAGAATGCAATCCGACCCCATGCCCTTCTTTTCATGGATGAAACTCGGCATCGACTCCAACTTGCGCACTAAGAAACACTACCCCAACAGTCCCAAAAACAAACGGCATGCCGCAGGCTAGCTCGCCTCACGCCCCGCCCTTTTCTCTCGGCCAATCAACAGCAGAAACATGACAATCCTGAGACAACTACAGACGTGCACACGTGACACCGTTGAATCAATCGTCGAAAAGGCGGGCCTATCATGCTGGATAAGCTCCCCCGCAAGGGGCGAAGATATTCGAGATGTCATCAAACTTTTTCAACCGGAAGCACCGGGGAAAGAACTGATTCGCATTGGGGGAGAATTTGACGGCGGGTATCTGATCCCAAACGATCTTGAGGGTATCACCGACTGTTTTTCCCCTGGCGTCGACGTGCAAGCTTCTTTTGAGAAAAACCTCCAGCAATACGGGATTCGATGCCACCTAGCGGACCGCTCGGTTGAAGGACCTCCTGCCTACCTCACAGATGCGACCTTCCGCCCCAAATTCGTGACATCCAGAGCTTCTGACGAAACAATCACCCTCAAGCAATGGATCGCCGAAACGGGACTGAGCAGTTCTCAGAACCTATTGTTGCAAATGGATATCGAGGGTTCGGAGTACGAGGTACTCGCAGCTGAAAGTATGGAAACCCTTAAACAGTTTCGAATCATAGTTCTGGAACTCCATTACCTTGAACGCATGTCCAACCGTGTATTCCTCGGGATCTTGAGAGCACTACTGACCAAACTTCAAACTGAGTTCATGATCGTTCACCTCCACCCGAACAATTGCACTCAGCCCAAAAAGGTGGGCGGAACAGCAATCCCCCCGCAACTTGAAGTGACCTTGCTAAGACGCGACCGAAGCCTGCCCTGCAGTGAAACGTGTGCCATCCCTCATCCTCTTGACAGAAAAAATGTTCCGGAAAAACCGGACTATCAGCTGACTGAACCATGGGTGCCAACGAAGTAGAAGAGTTCAACTAAACCTGAGAATAGCCCCCTCCTGACTGACTAAGCAGTTCACCCCTCGACTGATTCGCACAAATCACGGCTCAAGCCGCATCGAAGGAATGATTGAGTTTGATCTCGCGAGCTGCATGGGCGTTTGCCTCGGTTGTGCGAAAGAATCGTGACAAACGCCAAACCGCTCTCATCCCCGACTACAGTCGCACGGCTTGGTCCATTTCCTGATCGCGTCGCTCCAGGCGAACAGATCACATTAAAAATTGGAAAACGGGCGTCATGACACTCATCAAATTGCATTCGCCGCCCCCTTCGTACTAATCAAACAACAACATGCCTGATACTCAAAAATGTGTCTGATTACTATTGTGCGACAAAGTAGCATGAATGCGAACCACCAATGCCTTTGATTCAGTACACACCGGTACTCGCTGGAGCAATTGCGATTTTCCTCGCGGCTTATGCGATCAGTATTGCCAGAGCAAATCCGGAACAGCGTGCCCACTATGTCTTGGCGGGAATCTTTCTCAACAGCCTTTGGATCGACGTCGGAATCGCGCTCAACGCCTGCCGTGTAGCAGGCATAGTTGGACTATTCCTGATGCTGTCATCAAAGAGTGACAGGACGAGTCTTTTCAACCAACGTCTCGGCTTCCCATTCTACACTGTACTCGCATACGCTGCCGTCGTTGCAATTGTCGGCGCATACAACGCACCTGAAATCTCGAATGCATTTGGAGGAGCAAGGTCGCAGGCACTGCGTCCTTTGGCAGCTTGGGTCACACAGCTTCTCAACGTACCCCTAGCATGGATGGTGTTCACCGGACTCAAGACCAGAGAGAGCATTGGCAGATTCTTCAACTTTTGGGGAATTTGCATCGCAGCAACCATCCTGCTAGCGATCGTACAAGAGGCCAGCTTCATGGCGGGACGACCGCTCTGGGGCGTCCTTCGTACCGGCAGGCTCGATTCCATCTTGCCAGCGGTGAACGTAGGTGGGATCCCATTGCTCCGCGTGAATGCCCTGTGTGGCGAACCGAAACACTTTGGCATGAACATGGTGATTTCGATCGGAATGCTTGCCATTCTAAAGAGCGAGCACCAAGGGCTCTGGACCTACAATCGACGAACCATCTTGATTGTAGCTTCCCTAGGCGGCATTCTAATTTCATTTTCCTCCGGAGCGTTCCTGGCGTTGGCTGTTCTTCTTGCTTCATCATGGGCAAGCGTGACTCCAATGCTGCGAAAGGTTGCTGTGGCAACCACGTTGGCCGCAATCGCAGCGACGATCGTATCCCCTGGTGCTGCTGAAAACCTTTATCAAAAACGAATCGCTCGAATCGGTGACAAATTGCAGAGCGGAATCACGGTTTCACGGGGTACATCGGCTGCAATCGAAGAGTCCGACGACAAAGAAGCAGCGGCGATGGCCTACACAATTCGCAACCCATGGTCGACGGTGTTAGGACACGGATTTGGAGTTTCACCCTACTACTACAACCACCTGGTACACCCCCGCTGGCGGCATGTTCTTGCCGAACCAAACTCAGGATTTTCTTACGTGATCCTGTCAATCGGATGGGTGGGAATGCTTCTATTCGGACGTCTACTTTGGCCGATTGCAAGTGGAAAGGCACTTCCTCAAGGGGACCAGCAGACAATCAGAACGATGCTCATCGTCATCCTCTCAATGTGGATCCCACTGCACATGTTTGAATGGGGATGCATCTTCCTTGGACTGGCTTCGACAGACGGCTGGTATCGACTGGAACCTACTCAGCAGCGATACACACTGACCTCAGCCCCTGTACCGCACGCTGACCCTGCTTTCTGAGCATCATGAAACAGCGTCTGGTTTCTCAACTCGCCCTTTTCACAGATCCGCCCTGGACGCTGCGGCACACTCAAAGTGGCGGAATCGCCGATTGCGATGCCGATCATCAACGCGCCGACCTTTCCATCCCACCGTCGCCCCTCCCGTTCGCTACTGTCACCCCCGATCTCAACAGCGAAATTTACTTTGACCACCGATAACAAAGAAAAGTGCTTTTCGATTGTAATTGTCAACTTTAACTACGGTCGATTCCTTCAAGAAGCAATCACCTCGGTACTAGACCAATCGTGCCAAGATTTCGAATTGATCATCGTTGACGGTGGAAGCTCCGACAACAGCAAAGAAATCATCAGTCGAAACAGTGACAAGTTAGCATGGTGGTGTTCTGAGCCGGACCGTGGCCAAAGCCATGCTTTCAACAAAGGATTCTCGAGAGCAAAAGGCCGATTCTTAACTTGGCTCAATGCCGATGACATCATGTTCCCGGGTGCTCTAGAACGCACTAAAGAGACGATCCTCGCAAACCCAGACGACGAATGGTTTGCAGCTGGTTGTTTTTGGCTCGACACTGACATGAGAATCATGAAGTGCTCATCTGCATCGCCTTTCTCCCAACGGCGTGTTCAAAGAGGCCTCTTCTCCGTGTGCGGCCCATCCTCCTTCTTCTCCAGATCACTTTACTTGCGTTCTGGTGGAATTGACGAGGACCTTCACTACATGATGGATACAGAACTCTGGGGTAAATTTGCTACGGTACTCGGTGCCAAATACACAGCAGTACCAGGGTACTGCTGGGGCATGCGATTGCACCCTGACGCTAAAATGAGTGGCCACAATTTCGAAAGCAGCCCCATGAGCTCCGAGTCACACCATAGCTGGAACCAAAAAGAGGAAGAAGCCAAGACAATCGCCAGCAGATATGGTCAAGACCGTGCGACTCTTTTCGATCGGCTGATCACCACTTCGCCAATACGAAAGATTAAAAACTTCGCCGACTCCCATCGTTACAAAGGGAAGCACTACCGACAGTTCCCTGGATTCAACGAAAACAGGCAAAAGTGAAGACTCTGAAAAGACACGTTTACTTGCATGAACACCATGGTTCCCGTCGCCTTGCCCGCTCAGCATATCTAAAAACGATTCCCCAAATGTCTGCCGATATGTGATTCGCACACGCACTATGCAGCTTGCCCGCCTGAGTCCGAAACCCAATCGCTAAAAAACTTTTGCTCCTCAGATCCCCCGACACGGGTCAACCTGATTGCCTCAGAACAAGCGAGAAGCAACCCTGGCTGGTGATGCGGGACTTCACTTTGCTTCTCGAGCCAAATCAACCCCGAAAGCTCCGCAGACATTGCCCAAATTTCCACAGCGCTCACCACCATGCTTTCCTGACCCAAGACTCCTCCCTGCACCATTGCACAACCGGCAAAGATCACGCGAACGACAGAACTTCGTTGGCCATGAAGCAGCCAAAACGTAACTACGGTTACTTCATTCTCAGCCTACGGCGACCACTTCAACCCCATGGATAGAATCAAGAAGCTAGAAGCAACCTCCCAGAATGCTACCAACAGAAAGAATTCCGCGTGGGGACTGATTGACTACGGGGCACAAGCGGCCTCCGTAATATGCCTCACCCCCCTCCTGCTGCGAGAATTAGGCGACAGCGCCTTCGGAATGCTCGTTATCGCGACGACCATCATGGGACTAAACGGAATGCTCTCGCTGGGACTTGGACCGGCAGCGCAGCATTTTGTTGCCAAATACCGTCATTCAAACGAATCCAAATCGAAACTGAAACTAGTTGTTGAAACGTCACTGATAGCAAATCTGATTTTCGGGATCGCATCTTGCACCACAATCATCTTATGCACTGAAGCGGTTTCGCGTCTGTATCCACATCCGGCGAATGCACCTCCCAACGAACTCGCTTTCATCATTCGATTAGCCGCATTCGGACTTCCCTTCGTCTTCGTTGTCAACACAATCGACAATTCACTGAAGGGATTCGAGCGGTTCGAACTGTCTGTTCCGCTTTCAGCAATAGCACGAATCGGAACTGCGGTCTCGCAAATCTCCCTTGTCCTTTTAGGATTTGAACTCGCTGCGATTGTCTTTGCCGCTGTTGCATTCAAAGGTATACAAGCCATCCTCGGAGTGATCGTTTTAAAACGCTGGGCGCTCCCCGAGCTTAGTATTCTCCCTTCATTCTCTTGGGACGAGTTTCGAAATTTCGTTTCCTACGGAGTCTACATCTGGCTCAATTCAATGGTTGCTACCGCTCGAAGTTCGGGTGAGATATTGATACTTGCATCCATCCTTGGACCAACTGCACTGACCCTCTATGCAGTTCCATCCAGAGTGCTCACCCAAGTCCACCTCATGCTTTCGAGTGCGTTCGCCTATCTATTCCCGTTCGCAACGAAATTGATCCAGTCAGGCGACACTCAAAGGGTGCACGAGGTCTACTCGAACGCAACTCGCTATCTCTGCACACTAAGCGGTCTGGCAATCCCCCCGCTTGCTATCGGATGCGGGCCTTTGCTTGCTCTCTGGATCGAAGCTGATCGCGCCGAAAAAATCCAACCTATCTTTCAACTGCTAGCCATTCGCTACGCCGTCTACCCGTTGAGCATACTGACCAGCAACTTGCTGATGGCATCCAATAAGACGCGTGCCATGACCATCATCGCCACCGCCAACACAGTGACAATTCTCCCCTTCAGCGCAGGGCTTGCCTACTTCTATGGAGCGGAAGGTGCTGCTGCGGCACAGTTGCTAGTTCTCGCCCCGATCCTATTCAATCGCTTCTTTGTCGAAAAGACACTTTTCGGATCCGCGAGCGCCAACACGGTGGCTTTGCCGGTTTTGCTCCTGGTCGTACCGCTCACTTGTTTTCTACTCTTGGTGGACCTACCAGTGGACTACCCACTCATCCCCACGGCCATCGCCTCAACATGCACCGGCCTCATCTGCGGTGGCATTTGCTGGATTGCAACCAGCCAACTGATTCCAAAAACAGGGGCCGAGGCGGCCTAAAAGAAACGCCCCCTTCCACAATGCCTTCGCAAGAACACGCCCCTGACATGCACCGCAACGAGAAACGCTCAAAGCAGATCATTGCAATCGCGGCAAAAAGGCACCACGAGAGACTGGCACTCACCAGTTCATTTCAAACACAAAGCATTCCGCTACTCCATCTGGTCAGCCAGATTTGCCCCACCACACCCGTCCTATTCCTCGACACCGGTTTTCATTTCGCCGAAACATTGGCGTTTAAATCCGAAATCCAAGAGGTTCTCGGACTCAACATCGTCGACCTAAAACCACTTTCGGGACAAGCCGAAGGGCAAAGCAAAAACCAACAGTTGCCATCCTCCGACCCAAACCTGTGCTGCCACCTGAACAAAGTCGAACCACTCCAAAATGAGCTCAAAAACTTTGACGCTTGGATCACCGGAATACGCCGCGACCAAACGAGCCAACGAAGCAAGTCAAAAGTTGTATCCACCCAGAACAATGGAACAGTCAAAATTTGCCCGATGTTGAACTGGTCGAAAGAGGACATCGAAACGTACATCGCGAAACACTCGCTCCCGAGGCACCCGCTTCACGAAGCAGGTTTTGCTAGCATTGGCTGTGCTCCGTGCACCGCGCTCCCATCCACAAACGACGCTCGTTCAGGCCGATGGGCAGGCACCTCCAAAACAGAATGTGGCTTGCACCTCGACCCCAAGCCACCCATTCACTCCAGATCGGAAAACTCATGAAACTATTGATCTATGGAATCGACGGCGGTGATCTCGCCATTATGAAGAAATTCGAAATGCCATTCCTTCATAGGTTCCTGAAGGAGAACAACAGCATCGAACTGACTTCCGATCTGATCAATCGTGGCTGGGTCGAAATTCTTACTGGAAAGCCCGGCGACGAAACCGGAGGCTTCTACATGGCCCCGTTGCTCGATGGCACCCACCGTTGCTCGACAAGTTTCCGAATGTCACAACTATCGGACCGAGACGACATACGTCCGCTGTGGACAATTTTCGAAGAACGAAAACTTCCTTACCTGATCATGAACGTCCCGACGACGACACCGGTACCGCCTGTGAAACACGGAATCGTCATCGGTAGCGCAGGCGGTGGACTGAACAAGATCAATGGAATTCCGCCGGAACTTGTTTCAGACCCTTCAGTCATACCGATATTAGAGGCCAACGACTACATCGTTGACATACGAATCCCAAACGCAGATTACGAGAACACAGCCGACATGCTGGACGACCTCGTTGTCATGGAAGAACGCAGAACCAATTGCTTTCTACAAATATGCAAAGAACGCGATCTTGCTGCCGGATTCCTCTGCAATAGAGGTACAACGATTATTGAATACCTTGCTCGAAGCGAAATTGAAAGCTACACAACGCTTCCCACAACCGAAGAAACAACGGGTACGCGCTATGAAATGAGCTGGATTCACAAAAAACTGCAAGAGCACTTCTACATGCTCGACAAACAAATTGAGCGTCTCTACACGGAACTGAATCCTGAACACTTCATTATCACCGCGGATCATGGGAACGCCCCTCACAAGTACCGAGCGAACATCTCGCACTTCCTAAAAGACCACAACTACCTCCAGACAAAGAAAACCAGCGCAACCCTCAATGCGTTGCGCAAACTAAAACACACCCTTCGCCTCGGTTCCGCCACCGGAAAAGTACTCAGCAAACTCCCAACCGCGCGTACACTCCTATCCAACACCGACTGGAAGAAGACACTGGCATTTGGAAGCACCTATATTCCAGGGATATTCATCAATGACCGACAACGTTTCTCTGGCCCGGTAGATGACAATGAACTTCCCAGCCTAGTAGACGAAATTGTCCGCACGTTCAACCAACTGGATACGTCAGAACGCAAGGGCCTTTTGGCGACCGCATACAGACGGCATTTCTCCGGCCCAGAATCAGTCCGTCTGCCCGATATAAAATTCCAGAATAGCGAAGGAATCTTTTTCGATGAGACTGTCTCAAAATTGATTGCTGAGAACCCAAACTACGGTGATGTCCCAAAATCTCTACGATCAGTAAATCACGCCGCATTTACTGGAGACAAAGGTGCCAGTCCGATTTGCGTCCTTACATCCAGCACAAAACACCTGATAGAAGACACTGACCCTCGCGATTTGACGCTGGTCTACCGGTTGGCTGACAGGGCCACAAAATGCTAGTACGCCAAATCTTTCATACGACGAAAGAAAAGGTTCAACGCACCATCTGCCTGCGTCGACTTTGTCGCGAAAACACTGTGCAAATTGGAAACCCCGTTAAGATCAACTGGAAGAACATCCACGCAAGCGGACAAAACCAACTAGTCTTTGGGGATTTTTCGATCTGTCTCGGGACAATCAGTTGCCAGAAACAAGAGTCAGGTTTCGCAATCGGCGAGCGGAGTTTTGTCGGGGTCCGCTCTACCATCGTATCAACATCTCACGTCTCAATTGGAAACGACGTACTCATTGCCCATGACTGTTACATTACAGACACGGACGGACACTCGCTTTCACCTGCGGTACGGGCAAAGGACATCCCCAACCGATGGAACAATTTCAAGGACTGGACGGTGGTTGATTCAAAACCCATTACGATCTGTGAAAACGTTTGGATAGGCCCGCGCGTCGTCGTGCTAAAAGGTGTTCAAATCGGAAAAGGCTCGGTCATTTGCGCCGGAAGTGTTGTAACCAAGTCGATACCTGAGATGACTATTGCGGCAGGAGTTCCTGCAAAACCCATTCGTTCGGTAGACACATGACAATTGGTATCCTCACATTCCACGACGGACCAAATCATGGCGCGTTCCTGCAAGCATGGTCAACGCTCCAGACATTGCGAAGTGCTGGACACGACGCTCATATCATCAACTACAAAAACCCTGAACACCAACAAATGGAGAGGCCGTTCAAAGCCAAAAGCCTGCGGAACCCCATCAACATGTTCCGCTCCTGGCAAAAGACAATGGCATTTGCTCGCGATCAAAGACGCTTCAACCTCGGTCCACAAATTTGCTCCCCCAGTCAAATCGACGAGATCCACTATAACACGGTCGTCATAGGGAGCGACGTCGTGTGGAACTACCAGCTATTCGGCTACGACCCGGTGTTCTTCGGTCGAGTGAACGCTAAAAGACGGATCGCATTCTCAGCTAGTGCCGGGTCAGTAACCCCCCGTGACCAACACCCACCAGAAATGCAGAAAGACCTCACTCAATTCGACGCCATCTCCGTCCGAGATCAAAACACGCTCCAGATCGTAAAAGAAGTTGCGAGCATTGATGCAACGGTCACGCTGGACCCCGCGCTGATGTACGATTTCACCATCGACTGCGACGTCTCAAACGCGAGAACAGAGAACACCCTGCTCGTCTATTCGTTTCTACAGTCACACGAGACAAATCAGCTGGCCAAAGATTACGCTAGCGCACATCAATTGCAAATCAAGTGCATCGGATATCCACCTCCGTTGCGAGCCAAGAAGTATTGCGACATCGTGGATATGACATGTGGCCCTTTTGAATTCATCCAAGAGTTTTCCAAGGCCCACACCGTACTGACGAGCACATTCCATGGAGTTGTTTTTTCACTCAAATCTGGTCGCCCGTTTCTTTTCGTTTCAAGCAACAAAACACACAATCGTGTTGCCTCATTGCTCGACACTTTCGGAATTGCACATGAACTTGAATTAGACAAGGAAGGCGCCGTCCACCTTTTCTCCCCAAACTACAGCTCTGTGACGCAAAGAATTCGGCAAGTAGGCAAGGAAACGCGGGAATGGTTGCTATCCAACCTATAATCGCTGGCCCTCCTTGCGAACAAATCCTGACCACCTCCATAACTAGACTCAACAGAGATCAACAATTGGCCCGCATAGCCACCCCACGCCGCTCACTCCACTCCACTTGATGCTCGCAACCAGAAAGAAACGAGTCCTCATTGATGCAAGGCTCATCGACGGTCGATCAGGCGGTATCCAACAGGTCGTTGCCGGAATTGCAAGTGGCCTTCGGCAACACCCAGAGCCAAACTTTGAGATCTGCTTTCTTTGCATTGAGGGGCACACAGAATGGATCCTAGACCATCTCCCAAACTGGGCCAAAATCAAGACGGTTCGGGCCAAAGACAACGGCAATGTCCAACCACGCAGACAGACCACGCGAGCTATTCTGCGATCCCACCTCGGTCATCTGCTAGGTCCTCTAAGCGTCCGTGTGCCGAAAGAACCGACTGAGGCAAAGGAATACTCGCCCGATTTGGTTCACTTCGTTCATCAGCATGCCTTTGCCACAAATTGCAAGTACCTCTACACCCCTCACGATTTCCAACATGAACATCTCCCGCACTACTTCAGCAAACGGGAGCTCAGCGCTAGAAGAAACCTGTATCGTCGACTCTGCCGCGGCGCCGACAGGGTCATTTGCATCTCGCAATCTTGCCAGCAAGACACTCTCAGGTACACAGGAGTGGAACTGGAGCAGACTGCTCTAATCTACAACGGTGCATTCCGGCGCACAACGAACCTGGACACAATCTCTCAGAAGCGTGAATTGGAACGACTCGGTGTCAGACGCCCATACATCTTTTTTCCTGCCAAAACCTACCCCCACAAAAACCACCTTGGTTTGCTTGAGGCAGTGAGCATTTTGAATTCGCGAGGAATTCGGTTCAACACAGTTTTCACTGGTCCTCAGACCGATTATTTTCACGATACGATTGCTCCCAAAATCGAACAACTGGGACTTGCAGGTCAAATTTCCTGCCTTGGCTTTATCAATCAGGACCAAATCCAAGCCTTGTATGCTCATGCGAAAGCGTTGGTGTTCCCCTCCCATTTCGAAGGCTTTGGCATACCGGTTGTCGAGGCGTTTCACGCAGGAACACCGGTTGCCTGCAGTCGGAACTCCTCATTAACAGAGATCGCCGGTGATGCTGCAGTTCTGTTTGACAGCACTGACAATACGGAAATTGCGGACGCGATCGAGAAAGTCTTGGCTGACGATGTTCTACGCTCAACACTCCAAAAGAAGGGGAAAGAAATCGCCAACTTGTTTTCCTGGGAACAATCAGCAGCCAAATTCCTTTCTCTTTACGAAGAACTTCTCATTCCATAGCGTGGAAACAATTTTGAAAACCAATCGGTTCCGACAAGATTGCGATCACAGTCAAACCAATGACGCACCTGGAGCAATCAAGAGCGCAGGAGATCATTCGGGTGAGTGACTATTCAATCGTTCAAACAGTTGCCTCCACGCGACTTGATCATGGCGGCACATCCCGGAGTGTCCCGGCGCTAGCACAATCTTTAGGCAGGATTGGTGTGGACTGGTACCTGGTCTCTACATGTCCCGCCGGCCATGAAACGCCTAGCGGTCTCCCGAAAGATGGCGAGCGTTGGTTTCTCGCACCAGAGAAACCTAATCGAATGCGGCTCGACGGAGCGAAGGCTATGAAGCGGCAGCTCAAGACGTTGCTAGCGCAGCCTTCGGCTAAACGATGGCTCGTGCACGACCATGGAGTCTGGCTACCCTCCAACCATTTCGTTGCGGATTTGTGCCAGCGCCGGAGCGTGCCGCGAATTGTTAGTCCACGAGGGATGCTCAGTCCATGGTCGATGAATTTTTCTGCTTGGAAAAAGAAGATTGCATGGCCGCTTTTTCAACGCCGCGATTTGACTTCCGCAGCGGGTTTCCACGCGACATGCGAGGCAGAGGCGGACGACATTGCCCGCCTCGGCTTCAAGCAACCAGTCTGCGTCGCCCCCAACGGGCTCAGTATAAAAGAAGAGACTCTCCAAACGTTGAGAAATTCAACGCTCTCCCGCGGAGCCCCCGACCCTCAAAACCCCGGCGCCGCCAAGACCGCACTCTTCCTTTCCAGAATTCATCCCAAAAAGGGCTTGCTGCAATGGATTGACGTCTGGAAGCAGGTCCAGCCGAGCGGATGGAAGATGAGGATCATCGGCCCCGACGAAGCAGGCCATGCAGCTGAGGTGGAGGCAACGATCAGAAAGGCTGGACTGGAAGACGAAATCGAAATTTCAGGGGAACGGAACGATACGGAAAAGTGGCAAGAATACGTCGCCGCGGACCTGTTCGTGCTCCCAACATTCAGCGAAAATTTTGGGATCGTGATTGCAGAAGCGATGGCGTCAGGACTCCCCGTACTAACGACGACGGGGGCTCCCTGGAAGTGCCTGCAAGAGCATCGCATGGGATGGTGGGTAGACCCAACTCCGGAGATGTTGACATCAGCGTTTCGGAACGCGATATCAAAATCTCCTGCGGAGCTTAGCGAAATGGGGCGTCGTGGGTCACAATACGCGATGACCCATTTTTCGTGGAAGGAAACTGCCCGCAAACTCTCCGACTTCTACCTCTCGATTCTAAATCAATGACGGGAATCCTCGCTTCGTCAGTTACTCCCATCGTACTAACGTACAATGAAGGGTCGAACATCCAAGCGACGCTGGAACGCCTTCGCTGGGCGCCACGCGTGGTCGTGCTGGATAGCTTCAGCACCGATTCAACGCTTGACATCGCCAACGGGTTTCCCAATGTCGAAGTTGTCCAGAGAAAATTTGATTGCCATTCCAATCAAGCCAACTATGGGCTTGAACAAGCAAGAACAGAATGGGTGTTGTCCCTGGACGCAGACTACCTTGTCCCCCTCGACATCGAACAAAAGCTAGCTGACCTAGACGAGGCCACCGGTTACTCCGCTACATTCCGCTATTGCGTCTACGGCCGCCCGCTGAGAGCAACGTTGTATCCATCGAGGACCTTGCTTTACCGTCGCCAAGCAGCTCACTACGTTCAGGACGGCCATACACAACGAGCCCTTGTTGACGGCTCTGTAGTGTCGTCTGGTATCGTCATTGACCATGATGACCACAAGCCACTTTCACATTGGTTCAACGCTCAGATCAAATATGCGTTTTTAGAGGCAGACAAAATCAAATCCAACTGCAACCTGAGTTGGAAAGACCGCCTTCGAAGTAAAATCCTGTTTGCACCATTCCTCAACCTCTTTTATTGCCTGTTTGCGAAACGCCTGATTCTTGACGGATGGGCCGGAATATTTTACTCGACTCAACGATTTTTTGCCGAGTTAATTTTGTCCCTTGTTTTACTCGATCGAAAACTTCGCCAATGGATTGGGCTGAATGAGTGATACAAAAATCGCGAGTCGGTCACACTGCCTTTCGACAGATCCTGCGAACACTTCGATGGCGGAAGCAGCATCACCGCGACTTCGATTCGGTGTCGTCAATGGTATTGCCAAATGATTCAGCTCAAAGGCTACCGTGCCAATTTGGACCGAGGCGTTTCTCGCAGCGTTGAGACGTTGTGGCTTCTGACGAGGCTAGTTGCATTTCTGTTGCCAGTTCCTTTTCCCTCGCGCATTCGCTGCACAATCCTCAGATGCTTTGGGGCAAAGATTGGCTCAGGTGTGATCATTCGATCGGGTGTCTCAATCAGTTTCCCTTGGAGGCTTACAGTAGGCGATCATGTCTGGATCGGTGAGGGAGTGCAAATACTTTCTCTTGCAAGCGTCCAAATCGAATCGAACACATGCATCTCGCAGCAAGCCTATCTGTGCACTGGTTCACACCGATTCGACTTGCCAACCTTTGACTTGGTCACCAAGCCCATCGTCATCCGCGAAGGTTGTTGGGTGACTGCGAGGTGCTTCGTTGCTCCGGGGGTGACGATCGGGCCGAACAGCATGTGCGCTGCAGGCAGCGTCATCTTGAAGGACGTGCCTCCTAACACGACCGTGATCGGCAATCCGGCTCGCATCAAAGTCCAATCATGAAGATCTCCGTGATCACCGCGGTCCAAAATCGCCGCGAGACGATCGGCGATGCACTTGGTTCGGTGCTCTCGCAGCGAAATGTGAACCTGGAAACGGTCGTCGTCGATGGGAACTCGAATGATGGCACCACCGACGTTATCTCTCAGTTTGGCGATCAAGTGTCGTGTTCGATTCGCGAGCCCGATACGGGGATCTACAACGCTTTGAACAAGGGCCTGCGTGCCGCCACCGGAGATGTCGTTGGCTTCTTGCACGCAGACGATTGGTTGGCCGACGAGAATGTGCTGGCCGATGTCGCGGCAGCGATGGCTGATCCAAATCTGGATGGTGTTTATGCAGACCTGGAATATGTCGATGCAAGCGATCGAGACCGCGTCCATCGACGTTGGGTTTCAGGTGTCTACGACGTCCGAAAGTTCCGACGGGGCTGGATGCCGCCACATCCGACCGTGTACTTCCGCCGTGAATTCTACGAACAGTTTGGCTTATTCAACGAGGACTTTCGTACGGCTGCGGACTACGAATTGCTGGTCCGGATGATGGTTCGTCACGGCGCGAACATGGCATACCTGCCTCGCGTGACCGTGAAGATGCGAGTCGGTGGGGCGAGCAATGCCAGCTTGACCAACCGTCTGAACGCCAATCGCGATGATCGCCAAGCTTGGCTGACCAACCATCTGCGACCACCAATGGGGCTTCGGTTCACGAAACCGCTTCGGAAATTGCCTCAATTCTTACGCCGGTGAAAAGCATCTTTCTGGTCTCGGCAGCTGTGACATCGGCTTCCAGGCTGTGAAGGAAGCGGGACACATTCACAGGCAACGAATAGCAATGTCCACACGCCGTCGCGATTGAACGCCTGACGGGACGTCTGCCCTGGCGATCCGGTTTTCGCATGCGTTCTATTGGGACGCTTGGGAGAGTGATTCGATCGGAATTGCGGAACCGTTGCGAGCGTCGGTTCTGCACTGTGGAGGGGCGAAGTGCTGGGGATATTGTCCTTCGTGATTCATTCACAGGTTGGAAGCCCTAGCCCCCCTCTCGGTGACAGGTGGTGTTGGCACCTCAACCAGCCATGCGGAACAGCTGGGGACAACTGTTCTACTCGAGTCGATTCCATCGATTTTGACGATTCCGGCGGGCGATCCGAAAGTACCGGATGCCCGTGGCCTGTCCCCCGGAATTGCTTTTCCAAGAATAGATTTCCTAGCCCAACGGCCGGTCGCTCCGTACACTTGACTGCTTCCTCGAGCAAACGCACTTGGCAGCTTTGCGGCGTCGCCCCCCCACTACTTAGCTAATCAACACGGATTTCGGATGACCCCGAACTCGAATTCAACTGACCCGACCGCCGGAAAACGCGGACCGAATTCATTCGCGTCGTATCCCTCTCAGAATGCGGGAACGATGGGATTGGCGGCGACCGGATCCTACCCTGCCATGAATGAGGGCTGGGGGAGCGCAGACCAGGGCGACGCTTCTGATTTGCTCGGTGCTATCTGGCGTTATCGCTGGGCCGCAATGGGTCCCACGATCCTAGGTGCGATGATTGGTTTCCTCGTATTTATCAAAACGCCAGAGACCTTTCAGTCCGCAACCCTTTTGATGTTTGAATCGGATCGGCCTGCGGTCATTGACACGATGACAGGAGATCGGATTGGTGGAGTCCCATCCATAGAAATAATCCGCGCACAATTGTTTAGTGATGAAGTCAATCGGAGTGCCCTATCCGACGGGAACATGAATGTGTTTCGGGAGCAATTCCACGGTTCACCAGTTGAACTGGCAGCTCTCGCATCCAAGATGCTGGAGTTCGAGACGGATTTGAAGGACGAGCGTTCCGCGTCCTCGTTGGTTGCGCA
This sequence comes from Rhodopirellula islandica, assembly GCF_001027925.1. Taxonomy (NCBI): domain Bacteria; kingdom Pseudomonadati; phylum Planctomycetota; class Planctomycetia; order Pirellulales; family Pirellulaceae; genus Rhodopirellula; species Rhodopirellula islandica. Next base: position 194,765 of record NZ_LECT01000043.1, read on the forward strand.
GATGACCTTCGAGAACACGGACCCAGAACTGTGCGAAGCTGCCATCAAGGCGTACAGCGCTGCACTGCAAAAGCTATTTGCGGACAAACACAAAAGTTCGCGCAGTGAGCTGTTGAAGCTCATCTCAATTGCGACCAATCAGATGCAGCCTAAAATGGCCGAACTTGAGTCGCGATACCGAGAGTTCCGGCAAGACGCTCCGTTGGTATGGGATGAAAACGGGCAGGCGATCAATCCACACCGCGAAAGGCAACTGTATCTTACTGCACGACGCAGTGAACTTTTTGAGGAGCTTCGGAAGAAAGCCATCGAACTTACTGCTATCGATAGCATTTCAAATGAGGCGAAAGATCCTTTGGTTCGGCTCTCTATCATCGGGCAACTAATCGGGAAGAACTTTGAAATACCGGATTCCAAACGGATTAGCCAGGACATGCGAGACGGGGACGTGGAACTTGCTCAGATTGAATTGGACCAACAACTGGTACCGTTGATGATTGAACGCAATAAATTCGCCGCAGAATTCGGAGAGCAGCACCCAACCGTAAAAGCACTCGACGCAGAACTGACGATGATGAAGAGGGAACTAAAACGTTTGATCACCGAGCAATCCGAACGCATTGTTGAACTGATGGAGCAGAACAAGGTGGAGGGAATTGACCCTGCTAAGAGAGCTGAAGAGGCGGTCAATGTCGTCCTCATCGCCTCCAGGGCCGAAGTCAACCTCCTTGAGCAGCAAATTGGGGAAATCGACCTGCAGATTGCAAGTGAACGGAAGGAAGCAATCAAGCTCGCTCAGTTTGAACAAGAAAACACGGCTTTGCTTCGCGAAATTGATCGTAATAGAGAACTAATCAATCATCTCGAGGAACAAATGGCTCGAGTCGAATTGGTGGAAGAGGAAGGTGGTATCCGCGTCACGGAGCTAGTGGCACCGAGTACTGCCTATGTTATCGGCCCGAGCATTATCAAAACACTAGGGATTGGTACAATAGCCGGACTCATAATAGGATGTGGTCTGGCACTGCTGCTGGAGAAAAATGCAAACACCTTCCGCGATCCGGAAGAAATTGTGGCTGCGGTTGGGGCACCGATCTTGACCCATGTTCCATTCTTCAAAGGACGTGTTCGTCGGGCCAAGGGTGAGACAAGCAATCCGTTTGAACAGTTGGATGCCCACTTGGCGGTGGTACACGCTCCTTCTTCGGTGGCTTCCGAGGCGATCCGGTCTTGCCGAACCTCGGTTCTTTTTGAAATGGCTGGCATCCACGGTGGGAAAATCATCCAGGTCACCAGCCCGCTTCCTGGTGACGGGAAGTCGACCATCGCTGGCAACTTGGCGTGCAGCATCGCTCAGTCAGGCAAACGAACTTTGATCATTGACTGTGACCTTCGCCGGCCTCAGGTCACGGACAACTTTGCAAAAGCGGATCAACTTGGTTTGGTCGATGTGTTGAGCGGCAAATGCGAACATGTTGACGCGGCTCATGACACTCCTCTCAGTACGTTGAAAATGATGCCTTCGGGACCGATTCCAGCAAACCCAGCAGAAGCGCTGACGTTGCCGGAAATGAGCGAATTACTGGACGTTCTTCGGGAAGAGTACGACTACATCATTCTGGACACGCCGCCGTTGCTGGTAGTGACGGACCCCAGCATCACTGCCAGCATGACCGATGGTGTCGTGATGGCACTCAAGGTTCGGCGGAAGAGCAAACCCAACGCCAAAGAAGCCGCTTCCATCCTGGCCAACGTGGGCGCGAAGTTGCTGGGTGTGGTGATCAACGCGTCGGACGAAGCCGGCAACAACGACGGCTACAAAGGCTACGGTTATTACCGATACGGCCGACACACCAGCCGGTACTACCGCAAGACCGCCAACAACGGTTCCAAGGCTGGCACCCGACGGACGCCCGTGGTTGTCTCGGGGCGAGGGCCCGCACCGCGAAGTGCGCGGCCGATTGCCGTGCCACCAACGGCCATGCCGCCGGTCGAGCAAGAACGCTCGTCGGACGTGTAGCCGGATTCGCCAAGAATTCGGACGGCAGCCAGCTCAATGATCTGAATTCTGGCGAATCCAGCTACGGTGTGAGATCTGGCAGTTCCAGCTACGACAAGGGCGGGACTGTCGTCCGACCGATAACGCCGGTAAATTCCACTTCGAACTGTGGAATTGCGATCACTTTTGACCAGCAATTTCTGGCGTTGTGCTCGGACGCACCTTATCATGGGTGCCCTCCCCCCCGCCCACCGAAACGATTGACATGACCGAAGACTCTCCCTCCATCGCGCCGATGCGGACGAAGGCGACACCTTCGCCGACTGCCGTTCGAACCCCCGTGCTGCAATCCGTCTGGACTTGGTTCTGGGTGGCCTTGCTGACCGCTGGAATTCCCATGCTGGCGGTCTATTTCTCGAGAATGTGGCGTCTGGATCACTACCAGTACTTTCCGTTTGCCATCGGCGCTGTGGCCTGGCTCGCTTGGACACGTAGCGACCGCTACTTCTATGCTCCTGCCCGACTGACATCGCTCGCACTGGTAGTGATTGGCGCGGTGGCGATGCTGAGCAGCTGGAGCCTTCGATCTCCCTGGGTAATGTCGATCGCGTTCGTCTGTTTTTCGGCCGCTTGCCTGGCTGTCATGCGAGGCCCAAACGACAAAAGCCTACTCGTCTTGGCTTTGCCATTGTTGTTGTTAATTCGATTGCCACTTGGTTACGACCAATTGCTGGTGATCGAGCTGCAACACCTCACGACGATGATGTCGAGTTTGCTGCTGGATGTTCTCTCCATCCCCCACGCAGTGACCCACAATGTGATTGAACTCCCCAGTCGCGAGCTGTTTGTTGCCGAGGCCTGCAGCGGAATCCAATCCGTGTTCACGATGGCATTTCTGAGCACCCTGCTTGTCTCTGTCAATCGCAGGAAACTTTGGCTTGCCCCGTTGTACTTGGTGATCGCGTTAATTCTTGCAGTCGCCGGCAATGTTTTGCGAGTGACGATGGTTGGTGTTGCGGACCAATGGATGTTACTGGACTTGGCATCGGGATGGGCACACGACATTCTTGGCTACACAACCCTAGCGATTTCCGCATTCTTCCTATGGTCGTTTGACGGCTTGATCATGACGTTCATGCATGTGACCGGAACGACGTCCGACGAACAACCTGACAACCCAATTCTGCACCTCTGGAATTGGTTTGTCGACGATGGTCAGAATGTTGACGCGGTGGGTGAGTACTACCGAAACAATCAACCGATCGCTGATCCGAAGCAACTTGGAATGCAGTTGCAATTGGCAAGATGGATGGGGCGAATGCAGGCTAAACCCTTTGCGATCGCAATGGCTGTGTTGGGAGTTGTTTTGATCTCCGTGAGTTCATCATCAGCGATGAAAGTTGCCGTGGTTGGAGTGGAAGAAGGTGCCCAAGGCACCTTCTTTGATGGGCTGATATTCAGTCCACCAATCGAAATGATTGAAACGGGAAACGATGGATTCGAGCTGAACGAACATCAGCTGGCTCGAGGAGGTGAAAACCCGATTTTGGGTCAGAATGCAGATTCTTGGATGTTCGATTCACTAGTAGGTGGCAACCAGGTCCGCGGTCAATTTGTAATCAGCCAGACCTATGCGGATTGGCATGAACTCTGCCTTTGCTACGAGAATCAAGACTGGCGTTTGTTGAATCGAGTTTTGGGGCAGGGCGATGTCTCCCAACTAGATTTGGACACTTTAGAATCCCAACCTTTCGCCTACGCACTCTTCGGTGGTGATACAGAGGCTCGAGGTCATCTTTGGTATTCCGCAATCACTCAATCGGGAGATTTCGTTTATCCACCCGAACGTCCCGGCCAAATCGGCGGACGACTTGCGGCTGCCTCCGAAAACATGAACGAAGTGATCGAGCCGATGATGATGCTGCAGCTTTGGATCGTTGCCCCTAAAAAGTTGGACACCTCCACCATCGATCAAATTGATGAAATGTTCGATGGACTTCGGCATAAAGTTGCGTTGGCGGTAAAGGCCGCTAGTCGCGGGGAGTCAGCCGCTGAGATGGAAGCGCTCTCAACGGAGGTATCGCCATGATTCGCTACTTCAATCCTCTGCAGTGGTTCAAGTGGTTTGGGCAATGGTTGGTTGCTTGGTTCCGCACAATCCCGTGGAAGCGTGCATCAACCGCGGTTCCGGCGTTGATGCTGACGGTTGCATTGGCAATTCTGCTGTTTGTTTCAACGGGAGAGAGTGTCTCCTGGCGAAACCAATTGATTCGGGAACAACTCGCGTCTGCCTTTGAGAGAGACGACTACAAAACTGCCGATCTGTTGATTCGGCGACAGATTGAAGAGGGTGATGAGTCCGCGGAGACTTTGTATCGCTTGGCCGTTGCTCGGCATCAGCAGGATGAGACAGAGGAAGCCTTCGCGTTGATGCGTGGTCTGGTGGCACAGCAGCGTGATCCGCGGGCGGCGCGGTGGTTGTTGCAGGAACTCTATGACCAAAAGAAGTGGACGGATCTGGAGGATGCTGAACAACGCGAGTTCGGACAATTGCTTCAGTTCCTCAGCGAAGAAACCCCAGACGATCTGGGAATCAAGCAAGCCTACGCGGACTACCTGGTTCGCACCAATCGACAGAACCAAGCGATCCCCTACCTGGTCCAGCTGGCGTCGGTGCAACCCATGCGTGGGCTGCAAGCGGCGATGATTTCTCGCCAGGCTGGCGAAGACGACGCCGCGACTCGCTACGCCGAAACCACGCTCGAAAAGGTGCAACAACTCTTTGCTGAAGAACCTGCCAGCCCACAATTGGCGATGGCGAATGTCCAGGCGTTGCTGTTCCTGGAAAAGCACGCGGACGCCGTGCGGCTGCTCAACGAATCCATCGGACGGATGAAGACCAAAGAGCACCAGGCGGGGCTGCAACAAGCCATGGGTGAGACCATTGTGGTCTGGATCAACAAGATCGAAGCCGAACCCAACGAAACGGTCGCCGAACGACTGCGAGTCCTCAAGATGCTGCAGGTGGCGTTGCAATACGCTCCCAACAACCCACGCGTGTTGAGTTTGGTGGCCGACCAAGTGCTCAAGACGCTGGAGTCCGACGACAAGGAACTTTCCAAAATCCGTTCCGCCCTGGTCAAGGGATCCTCCCCTGGGATCGCAAACTTCATTCGAGGCACGGCAGCACTTCTCAAGGGCGATCCGGATCGTGCCACGCTGCACCTGAAACTGGCAGCGGAACACCTGCCTCATAGTTCAGCAATTCTGAATAACTTGGCCGTTGCCATGGCCGAGAAAGAAGATGGTGATTTGGAACAGGCACTGCAGATCAGCGAGAAGGCGATCGAAAGTGTCTCCCAACCGAATCCGTTTTTCTACGAGACTCGCGGGCAGATCCTGACGAAACTTGGCAAGCACTTGGAAGCCATCCCTGACCTGGAGCGGGCGCTCGCGGAAGAGTCCCTGGCCAACACGGCTCACGAGTCCCTTGCGGTTTGCTTTGAGGCCTTGGGCGAAGAGGAATTGGCGGAAGAACACCGAGCCGCCATCACGGACGAGTGAACGTAGCCGGATTCGCCAAGAATTCGGACGCCTGGGCCCACCATCACAACCCGAACGCGTTAGCGAGGGACCACGCAGATCAACGCGTCGGTCTCCGCCAAGTAGCCGGATTCGCCAAGAATTCGGACATCCACCAACTCGAACATCTGAATTCTGGCGAATCCAGCTACAGCAGGATCCCTCGCTGACGCGTTCGGGTTGTGATTGGACGACCGGCAATCGCGCGCGTCTGAATTCTGGCGAATCCAGCGACAGCATGGTCCCTCGCTCACGCGTTCGGGTTGCGATTCGAAGACCAGATCGCACGGCGTTGAGCCCAGACGTTTGACACCCCAACGAAAAAAAGGCGACCGAGAGCCATTCTCTCGGTCGCCTTTTTTCGTTTTCAGTTTGGAACTGGCGATCGCTCAGATCATTGGGTGTTGCCAGTCGTTCCGGCTGCACTGGTGGTCGGCAACTTTGGAGCGGCCATTTGCTCGAGTCGTTCTCGGTTGATCTTGGTGGCCACAACACCCGGCGAGGTGGCTGGTTCGATCGTGGTCACGAAGACTTGAGGTTGGGACTGCCCGTCCAAGACGTAGCTCGTGACGGCTTCCCGAACCGCTTTCAGGCGGGATTCGGTTTCAGCTTGGGTGCCACCACGCAGGACGTGGATCTCGCGGCGTCCTTCGGGAGCCTGCGTCGCGATCCAGCGAACTCGATTTTGGCCGGCCGCCAACAAGGCTCCGTCACCACCCCGGAACAGCTCGTGCCCGATGGTGTTGTGCATCCGCCAGCCGTTGCGTTTCATGGCTTCGAAGGGCATCACAACCTGCACCGCGTCAACTTCGTTGAACGGGTCGGGCCAAGCCACGTTGCGGTGATAGCCGACGTGCATTTGATGAACCAACGAACCCCAGTCCGCCGAAGCCGTTGGTGTGCGAATGCCGCCCAATGCCATCGCGGCGAGGATTGCGGCGAAGAGCAACATGCGTTGTGTTGGGAACGTGGTCGCCATGGTCGGGCAAATCCTTTTGCAGGGCCGAATGTAAGTGAGTCGCAGTGCGTTGGATCCCAAACGCGAAATGCGAAACGGGAGCCTTGATACTTTGTCTCATTCGGCGTTTTCCCGCTCCTGCTTTGGACCGACGGGAGGCAGGGTCCCCGGTTTGCGTGGTCGACAAAGTCGTTGCAAGCGTTAGCGTTGCGCAGAGCCTTGTTCGCTGTAGCTGGATTCGCCAGAATTCAGATCATTGAGCTGGCTGCCATCCGAATTCTGGCGAATCCGGTTACGTCACGCAGCGTTTGCTCAGGATTCGTCCGCGGTTGTCTGGACGACCAGCTTGTGGATGGCCTCGATGGCCTGCGTGTCACTTCCATGCAACACCTTCATGGCGTCCACGCCGCCCGTGATCTCAAAGGCTTGTTCAACCTCTTCGGTCGTCAACCATCCCCGATAGCCGTAGTAACGAATCTCGGCGAGTTTTCGCAGCGGCGTCATGGAACTGTCCCCCAAGACTTGGGCAACACGTTTGCGAGCCACTTCGGGGCTGAGCGTGGGCAGGTCCGACAACGTCAAACGCTCGTCGACCACGGCCCATAGCGATTTCAGTTGCTCGTCGACGTAAGCGGACGGCGAGCCTCGCCCAACACGAGTCATGCGTTCGACTTCGGTGTTGTCCATGGGGCCAGAGCTGACCAGGGTCTTTCCCGTCCGAGCGTCCAGGACCTTCACGCGACTGATGTTGCTGACCGCACCGACTCGGTTTTCTTTCAAACCAACGTCGAAATGGACCAGCAGATCGAGGCCATGTTCGTGAGCGGTCTTGACCGTTTCGCGGGAATTGCCTTCACCAACGAACAAAACACTGGGAATCCACATGGACTTGGCCGCTTGGTCGACCGAGTCCCCGTTGACCGTGTGCCCTTGGGTGGTGGACTCTGGTTCCACATCGGTCAGGGCGTGCCCAAACTTGCCTTCGGTGATTCGCTTGGACAGCCCCGACTTCACCGTTTCAGCGACCAGCCCCAAGAAAGTTTCCATGCGGGCGTCGACTTCCTCGTCCGTCATCTCGGCTTTAGGAACCGCCATCCCGGCGGCAGGGTTTCGTCCGCCTCTTCCTGGCATGCCCATGCCCGGCATCCCCATTCCTGGGCCACCCATTCCCATGTCGCCCTCGTACATTCCCATGTCGCCCATGGGCATTTCACCCCCCATGCCCATCCCGTTGGGGCCTCCCGGGCCGGGGCCGCCCATCCCGGGGCCCATCATGCCTGGGTCCATGCCGCTGCCCATTGCCATTTCCATCATTCCGGAATCCATTCCCATGCCATCGGGACTCATCCCACCGCGGCCCATGCCGCCCGAGGATCCCGATTCTGTGATGGGCGAAGGGTCGGCAGTGGAGGAGTCGCCGTGAACAGCCAGGCTGGTCCCAATCCGGAGGTGCCAAAGCGGTTTCCGGAAGTGCTTGCTGAACTTGATTTGATCCATTTGTCGCTCGGCCGCGTCACTGCCCCGGGCGATGAAGCCGTGGAACAACTGCAGTGCCAATGGCAGGTTGCCGTAGCGATAGGCCACGTGAGCCTCATTGCGGAGCACCGGGCCCAAGGCGACAGGGGTTTTCGGAGCCGCAGCGGAAGCGAAGATCTGCTGCACCCGTTCGGTCAGGGGCGACCAATCAGGGTTGAACAACTCCAGCATCACCATCGGCGAAGGCTGCATGTTCGCTCCCCGCCCGGAATTGGATTGCCCGCCGTAACCGGAACCTCCATAGGGGTCATCCATGCCGTATCCCGACCCCATTTCCATCTCGTAACTGTCCATGCCCTCGTAGCCTGGTTCCATTCCTCCGTAGCCAGGAGGTCCGCCGGAACCGGGAGGCCCACCATAACCAGGAGAAACATCGTCTCCTCTCGCCTGGGCTTCCATCGCCGCCCGCTCAGCCGCCTCCATCGCAGCCTGTTGACCTTGCGCGAGCGCGACCGACGAAAACGTTGTCACGCCAGCGGTCAAACAAAACGCCGTCAAACAGAGCTTCCATCCGGCCAAGGGGGAAGATAAACGCGGCGACAAATCAGCAGACTTCGTCAGCATTGGAAGAATCGAGCGGAAGAGGGGCAAGGCAGACATGCGATCAGGCTCCAAACCGAAACAGCTTGTTGGGAACGTCGTCGGGATCGCGGCAGAATCCGTCAAAAATACTGGAAAATGGCTACTCGGAGCCAAACGACAGTCGTCTATAATAAGCGACGACGACGGAGGTCGGGGAACGGATTTTTGAAAAGCCTTCAAACAGTCGCGTCAAAATCCGAATGAATTTGATGCGAACCGGGCTCGACCAGGGAACTTTCTCCCCACCCGCACCGTCCATGTTGAAACGTCGGTCCAACCTTTCCGTCCCGCCTTGTGAGAAATCGTCACGATGCCGCGTGTTTCCCTGACGAGCCTTCGAAGCCGCTCCAAGAGAGATCGAACGCGCGGAACCCGCCGTCGTTTGGCGATGCAAACACTGGATGATCGCCGCGTGCTGGCCGCGATCGTTGGTTCCGTCTTTCACGACGCCAACGATTCCATGCAAAAGGAAGCCGAAGAATCAACTTTGGCCAACCGCTTGGTGTTCGTCGATCAAAATGACAACGGCTCGTTGGACCAAGGCGAACGATACGGTTTGACGGACGAGTCCGGCCAATTCTCGCTGGATGGACTCGGCGACGGCACGCATGTCGTCCGCGTCTTCAACGGCACCCAGTCTCAAATTCAGACGACCCCGACGACAATCACCGCGAATCCGTTCCTTTTGGAATCCGAGATCACGGCCGTCACCCCCGCCTTCGTTCTCGATGCGGGCACCGAAAACGAAGCCATCTTGCCGGCGGTTTTCGCCAAGGGCACGTCGCTGCACACGTTGTCCAGCAGCGGCACCGTCGCCTCGACGTTGGATCTGGGCATCGGCATTCAAGCCCTCTGGCGTTCACCGGCAGGCGAATTGGTCGTGCTGGGCGACAACACCGTCGGGCACAAAGCCTTCATTGTGGACGCTACACTTTCGAGCGCCACACCTTTCACCGACAGCGACTTGGCACCGCAATTCGTCGGTCATGCGATCGATGATGTGGGCCGCGGTTTGTTGCTGCAAGCGGCCGACAACGGCTCATCCCAGCTCTGGACAGTCGACACAGCCAGCATGAGCGCCGATGCGACGGGCGCCTTGGTTCCTGAAGGCACCGAACTGATTGGCGACTCGAGCCCGCGTTCGACTGACGGTCCCACGCGATCCATCCTGGCTCGCGCGACACAAATCGACGATGGACAAGGCGGCACCAGCGACGGCCTTGAGATTCACGTTTGGAGCAACGCCGACCACTCGTTGCTGACCAACGATCCAATCATCGTCGATGGCGGCGTCGAAGTGGTGGGCTTCAGCGATGAAGCTGGCCTGTTGGTCGTTCGGCAATCGGACGGTTTGACGGTCCACGATCTTGAAACAAACGACTTGGCAACTCTGTACAGCCTGCCAACGGATGCTCCTGTCGCGATCGATGCGGCTCGCGGGTTGATCGTCACCCTGACTCCGGACTCGGTCGACCCCGTCGAGGCTGGACTGCGATTGATTGACGCGGACTCCGGCGATTTGGTTGTCGACCTGGCGATCGACCTCTCCACTCTGAATCTGCCAGCGACCTCCGGTGCACAAGGCATTTCGCTGGATCCTGAATTGCGTCGTGTCGCCTTGGTGGGCGCCGCGGGGATGGCGGAGATGAGCCTTCGCACACCTGCCCCTCATCGTGTGCAAATCACCAACAACGAAGATCCCTCGCCCATTGAATTTGGGATGCGGTTGATCGGCGCCAACACCGCTCCCAACTATGACACCCCGCCGAGCTGGGTGATGGACGAGGACACCGTGCTGACCAACGCGGCTCCTGCGGTGTATGGCGATTCATCAGATGCGGACGAAGACGATTTTGTACTGCTGCCGATCCAAGGCACCAGCGCCGGCGTGTCCACCGTGACCCTCGCTGGGTCGCTGTCCTACGTTCCCATTGAAGATTTCGCTGGTGTCGACCAATTCACCGTGTGGCTGCATGACGGCCGTGACTTCACCGAACATGTGCTGAACATCACGGTCGAAAACGTCCCGGACGCACCGACCGAAGTCATCCCGCACATCGATTCGGTGCCTGAAAACATTCCGCTGAACGCAGCAATCGGCCAAATCGAAGTCATCGATGGCGACGGGCAAGGCAACCTCGTCATCGACATTGATGACGATCGATTCATCGTCGACCAAAACGGCAATCTGATCTTCGTCGGTCCAGACAACCTGAACTGGGAAGACGAATGGGCGATCCCATTGATCATCACGGTCCACGACCCTGACTTTGAAGAACCACTGGTTCACACCGCGACGCTGCAGATCTTGGATGAAGACGATCCGATCGAGGACGTGTTGCCCGGGAACGCCACCGTTCGTGAAAATTTTGAAGGCGACGTGGTCACCGAGATCACAGTCGTCGACGAAGACGATGACCAGTTCTATGACTTCCTCGTTGACGACGACCGCTTCCTGATTGTCAACGGAAGTCTGCGACTGAAACCGGGCATCGCAGTCGATTTCGAAGAGTCTGATACCATCGTGGTCAATGTCACGGTGTCGCACCTGGATGATTCGTTCGAAAAAGCGATCACGCTGCAAGTGATCGACCAGCCGGAATCGCCAAGCAATTTTGTTTTGACGCCGGCGACCGTCGAAGAGCAAACGCCTGGTGCGATCGTGGGCGAACTTCGTATCGCTGGCAATCCTGCCGCGAACAATCACTCGCTCACCGTCAACGATTCTCGTTTTGTCTTCGACGGGTCGACACTGAAGCTGGCGGAAGGCGTGTCCGTTTCGCTGATCGACCAACAAGAAATTGAAATCGACATCACCGCCACGTCGCAATCCGCCGGTGTCGCACCGGTCACCGAAACCTTTTTGGTCCAAGTGATCGAGAACGACACGCCGTACCACAACGACATCGAACCGCATGATGTGAACAGTGATGAAGAAGTCACCGCGCTCGATGCGTTGACGATCATCAACTACCTGAACATCTACGGTCCGGGTCCAGTCGGTTTCGGCGACCCCGGATTTGGATACGACGTCAACGCCGATGGCTTTGTCACCGCGCTCGACGCCTTGCTGGTGATCAACCATCTCAATCAAATCACTCGGCCAACGGGCACGGTCAACAACGGCGAAGAAGAATCGGAAGGTTCCGGCGAAGGCGAGCCAATCGCCGACGACCAACTGGCCCAGAACAGCGAAACTGGTTCCAACGAATCCTTGGCGCCCGGCAACCAAAACGTCAGTGGCCCGTTGGAACCTCGCGGGTTTGCTCAATCGACGCTGAGACGCCAGGCTCGTGATGCGGTGCTGACCGACCTTAGCAAGCTGATCGACAGCAGCACCGACGATCCATTCGCGGTTTCGACCGAGCAATTGGTCGATGTGCTCTCGCGTGTCAGCGATCTGGATGACAACCATCATGACTCGGCACTCAAACTGCTGTCCGACGAAGCAGACGAGTAGTCGGCTCACCGTTGCATATTGGCCAACGGCCAAACGCAACGTAGCCGGATTCGCCAGAATTCGGTCATCCACCAACTCGAACATCTGAATCCAGCGGCTGCGTGGTCCCTCGCTGACGCGTTCGGGTTGTGATCGGACGACCACATTGCGCGCGTCTGAATTCTTCGCGAATTCAGCGACACGCGACCAAGTAGCCGGATTCGCCAGAATTCGGACATCCACCAACTCGAAGATCTGAATCCAGGCGAATTCAGCGACTGCGTGGTCCCTCGCTGACGCGTTCGGGTTGTGATCGGACGACCACGTTGCGCGCGTCTGAATTCTTGGCGAATTCAACGACACGCGACCAAGTAGCCGGATTCGGCAAGGATTCGGGCATCCGCCAAATTTCACAATGCGCGGATTGTATCGATTGAGCCAGTAGCTATGCTTGGGAGAGCACCCCTCTGCAGGGCCGCCCTGGCGATCGTTCATGCACGAGAGTTGCTGGTCAACCAATGTGCCTGGGCTCAATTCAATGACTCGCTTTCAATCCAAACGCAAACCCACTTTCGCGCAAACTCAATGGTCCGTCGAACCACTTGAGCCCCGCCTGATGCTGGCCGGCGATGCGGGGGCCGAAGTTGCCGCCGCAGCCGCTTCCAACTCCACCGATCCCGGCGAAGCCACCACGGACCGCGATTCAACCGACACGGGCTCGCGTTCCGAGCAAGCAGCCGATTCGTTCACAGAAATCGCGTTCATCGACTCCGCGGTGGAAGAAACAGAACAACTCACACAGTGGATGCGCAGCGGCGTTGAGATCGTGTTGCTGGACCAGGCCTCGCCCGCGATCGATCAAATGACGTCGGTCTTGGCAAGTCGCACGAGCGTCCGGACCATTCACGTCGTTTCGCACGCCGAGGCTGGCGTTCTGCAATTGAGTGGTCAACGCATCGACGCCGAGACGCTACAGCAGCATTCCGCTCAGCTCGATCAATGGCGTCATGCACTCACCGACAACGCCGACATTCTGTTGTACGGATGCGACGCCGCATCCAAGACCGAGGGTCAAAACTTGATCACGACGCTGGCGCGTTTGACCTCTGCGGATGTGGCCGCGTCGAATGATGCCACCGGGCACGCTGCTCTGGGTGGTGACTGGGACCTGGAGGTCCGAACCGGAGACATTGAGAGTGCTCTGTTGGCCAGCGTTGACCGGTTGCAACATGTCGAGATGGTGTTGCCGATTTCCGTTCGCGCGGCAGGCACAACGGGCGATGAACAGATGCAGTTGCAGATCAACGGCGATGTCGTTCAGACATGGAACAACATCGGCGGCAACGCTGACACGCGACAATTCCAAACCTTCACCTACAACGGTGCAGTTGATTTGGCAATCGATGAAGTGCGAGTCGCCTTCACCAACGACTTGTATCAACCCGAGCAAGGCATCGACCGAAATTTGGTCGTCGACTCCATCACGGCCAACGGGGTGACGATCGAGTCCGAAAATGCGAACACGTTTGGAACGGGAACGTGGCAAGAAGAGGACGGCGTTGCCCCAGGGTTCCGCCGCAGCGAGTGGATCCACAGCAACGGCTACTTCCAATACACCGCCCCTTCAACGACCAGTTCGATTTCAATCTTCGCGGCAGGAGCTGAGAACACCGAAACGATCGAACTTTGGATCGCTGGCGAACGAGCCCAGACGTGGCAAAACATCGGCGGCGACGTCGACACGGGCGAATTTGTGCAACTGGACTTTGACGCGGACACCACCGTTGACATCTCTCAAATCCAGATCCGCTTCACCAACGATTTGTATGACGCCGATGGCGTCATCGACCGCAATGTGCGAATCGACCGGGTCGAACTGGACGGCACCTCGTATCAGACCGAAGCCGAAGATGTTTACTCCACCGGCACCTGGCAAGCGGATGGATTGACACCCGGGTTCAAGCAATCCGAGTGGCTGCACACGAACGGTCACTTCCAATACGGAACCACGACCACGAACCCCGGCACGATCTCGCTGGAAACCAGCAATGTCACGATCGACGAAGACGCGGGGACCGCCTTGGTTCGTGTGCTTCGAACCGGCGGCAGCGACGGCATCGCGACCGTCGACTACGACACCTTCGCGGGAACCGCTACCGAAGGCATCGACTACACGCGGCAAACCGGAACATTGACATTCGCCGATGGAGTCACCGAGCAAACGATCGTCGTCCCCATCCTCGACGACGCCTTGCTGGAAACCAACGAGACCTTCAACATCACGATCGACAACGTTCAAGGCGGTGCCAATCTGCTCGTTCCGCGAACGGCGACCGTTTCGATCGTGGACAACGAAGTCAGCCTGCCTGACTACGCCAATTTCGCAGATGTCTCTGGGCTGACGCTCAATGGTTCCGCACAACAAACCGGCAACACGCTAGAGCTCACCCAAGCCGAAAAGAATCAGGCTGGCAGTGCGTTCTATTCCACTGCCGTCAACTTGGCTGAGGATGGTTCCTTCCGAACGGCGTTCGCGTTCGAAGCCATCAACGGTGCGGGAACAGACGGAGCCGATGGACTGACATTCACGATCCAAAATGACCCGCGTGGCTCAACCGCGATCGGTGGGACGGGAGAACAACTCGGTTATCAAGACATCACCCATTCCGTCGCAGTTGAGTTTGACACGTATCGAAACAGCTTGGACATCAACGACAACCATGTTTCGATCCTCACCGGTTCGGTGTACTCGAACCTTCGCACGGCGGTCCCAGAAATCGATCTGAACAACGGAAGCGAACGCTATGCCTGGGTGGAGTACAACGGCACCAGCAAGGTTCTCGCCGTGTACCTTTCTGCCGACCCGACCAAACCCACGCAAGCGTTGATGAAAGCCACCGTCGATCTGCAAACGCAAGTCGGTGACGCAGGATTCGTGGGCTTCACCGCGGGCACAGGCGGGTTGGACAATTCACATCGCATTTTGAACTGGTCGGTCGATCAAACTGCTCCGCCACTGGACCCGCCGGTTGTCGGTGGCGACGAAATTCTCAGCACGACGATCGCATCGCAGCTCCACCTGCCGACCGCAATCGACTGGTTGCCCGATGGAACGATGCTGGTTTCGGAACAAGGCGGCATGGTGAAGACGGTGCGAGATGGAGCGGTCTCCGGTGATCCGTTCGTCGACATCTCGGGAATTGTCAACGGAACTCGCGATCGCGGGTTGCTGGACATCGCGGTCCATCCCGACTTTGCAAACAACCCGTACGTCTACCTGCTGTTCACCTATGACCCGCCAGAGGTCAACGACCAGGCCGCTGGCACGCTGGCAGGTCCCGACGGCAAAGGCAACCGCGCCGGTCGTCTGATTCGAGTCACCGCCGATGCCGCCAACAACTATCAAACGGCCGTCGCGGGCAGCGAAGTCGTGTTGCTGGGCAAGAACAGCACCTGGGAAAACTTCAATGGGTTTGCCAACAGCACCTTCAACTTCACCGAAGCCCCCGCCGGCGAAAATCCCGACGGGACTTACATCAACGACTTCATCAACAGCGACAGCGAATCGCATACGATCGGCTCGCTCGCGTTCGGCCTGGACGGCGAACTGTTCGTTTCGATTGGCGACGGTGCCAGCTACAACCGAGTCGATGTGCGAGGTGACCGTGTGCAGGACATCGACAGTTTGTCAGGCAAGGTCTTGCGAATCGATCCGATCACCGGCGAAGGCCTGACTGACAACCCGTTCTACAATGGCGATCCCGAGGCAAACCGTTCGAAGGTTTATCAACTGGGACTGCGCAACCCATTCCGAATGACGGTCGATCCCGTCACTGGGCGACTGTTCGTGGGGGACGTTGGTTGGACGCAGTGGGAAGAGATCAACTCCGCCGGAGCCGGTGCGAACTTTGGATGGCCGTTCTATGAAGGCGGCAGCGGAACCAGCCTCGTGAATTCCCGTTACGCGAGCACTCCCGAAGGAATCGCCTTCTTTGCACAAGACATCACCGTGACCGCGTCGCAATACGCGCTCAATCATCAAGCCGATGGAATCAACGCGATCGTGATGGGCGACGTCTATCGAGGCAGCCTGTACGGGGACGCCTACACCGGCGATGTGTTCTTCAACGATTTGGGCCAGGGCATCGTTCGGCACGGGGACGTCGACGCCAGCGGAGCGATCACCAACGTGCAAACCTTCACCACCGGTGCGGGTGCCGTGGTCGCGATCAGCCAAGGCCCCGATGGAGCCCTGTACTACGTCGACCTCGACGATGGCCTGGTCGGACGCTGGGAAATCGTCTGAACAACAATCCTGCCAGAGTAGAACATTTGTCCCAAATGTTTGCGTGGTTGGTGGATGTCGTTGAGCAGCGTGACGCGAATGTTTGGGAGCGGACTTGGTTGCGAGGAGGTTTGGCGGTTGAGGGCAGCCCGACGGAACAGTTGAGACAATTGTTCTACACTGGTGCTCGCAGCATTGGGCTGGAAACAGTTGGGATGGTGGGGATTGCGACTGCGCGACTTCTTTCCCGGAGGGAATGCAGAGCGTAGCCGGCGGTCGAGCGACGCGAACACCGCCGGGAAGCCCCCCGATCACACGGTTGACCCCGAAGGGGTCGCAGACTTTTACGGCCGAGTTTTCTACGACACCCTTCGGGGCCGACGCCGCGATCTTTTGTCGCTGTCCGGTGGTTTTCGCTTTGCTCGACCACCGGCTACCGTCTGTGACCACTTCGTGGCCTCACTCGCGAACGCGAGCCCCTGGGAAACCCGAGCAAAATGCGACCACCTTGATTGGACCGCTTGCCACCGATTCGTCAGGCCAGGTGGCACCTGGCCTACAAGGTTGTGGCGGCAGATCGATTGCAACGTACCAATTGATTCGCTCGGTCCTTCACCAATCGTCCAACACGCCGTTCAAAAATCCTTGCCGTTGACATTTGAGGCCTGCTGCGTCACGTTCGGGGACACGAAACACTCGCAAATCCCCGCCTCAAAGCCCATTTCCCGTGTCTCTCGATCCTCAACTGCTCGCTCGTCTCAGCACCGACCCTGCCACACGCATTGACGAAGTCATCGCCCACTACCGGCGTGAACGCCAACCAGTCGAATTGTTCGAAGCACTCAAGATGAAAAGCCGCCTGGCGCACGGGCTGCCCATGATCGCGGATCCAGACGAACCGTTGTTGCAAGGCACGACGGACGCTGAAAAACAACGGGAGCGTGGCCTTGAGGAAGATCTGCTGGACGCCTGTCGCCAAGCCGGTGCGATGCTGATCCAAGACGGCCGCATCGCGGAAGGCTGGATGTACCTGCGTCCCACCGGTGACACGGAACTCGCCCGGCGTTTGCTCGAAGACGTCGAAATCGATGACGACAACTACGATGAGATGACTCAAGTGCTGTTGCACGAGAGCGTTGACCTTCGCCGCGGCTACAACGCGGTGCTGCAGCACCAAGGCACCTGCAACAGCATCACTCTTTACGACCAAGCCATTGCGACACGTTCACGAACCGATCGGCAAATCGCGGCAGAATGTTTGCTGACCTCGTTCTACAACGAATTGCTGTCGCTCGTCCGCGATGACTTTCGCAATCGCGGCCCCGACAACGGAGTCACACCCGAAGCGATTGAAGAAGATTCCGTGAAGCTGAACCTCGGCGAACTGATCGCCAAGTACAAATGGATTCTCGGTGGTGGTGGCTATCACCTCGACACAACTCACCTATCATCCACAGTCCGTTTCGCGACGGTGATCGATGATCGTGAAATGATCGATCGTGCGTTGCAGCTTTGCCAGTACGGCCGACGCTTGCCCGCCGACTTCCAGTACCCCGGCGATGAACCGTTTGTTGATTTTTACCCCGCTCACGCCGCGTTCTTCTCGGCACTGCTCGGCCAAGGTGTCGACACAGCGCTTCGAATGTTCGAACAGAAAGCTCGCACAGTGGACGTCAACGTCGCTGGCGCAGGAGCCATCGAAACTTACATCGACTTGCTCGATCGAGTTGGCCGTCCCGCCGAAGCACTCCGCGCCGCGATCGAGTTGTTCCCGGATGACGTGCCCGTCCAGCGTGTCCTTCCAGAATTGCTGGCGATGGCACGACGCGCCAAACAAGCCGGCGACACCTCCGGGCTGGATGCCCTGGAAAAGTTCTCCTTCGGGCGAAATGACTTGCTCGCCGTCGCGGCGATTGCGGCTGAAAAATCCTGAGCCTTGCACATGATGCTTTCCCAAGCCATCCATTCATTTCTGGCGGAGTCCGCATGCGTTTGATCTTCCTGTGCCCCTTGGCCGTGCTCTGTTTGGCTGTGATCGCTTCGCCCGCGAACTCAGCCGAACCGACAGAATTCAGCGTCATGACGTGGAACCTGGAATGGTTCTTCGACAATCAGACCGCGGACAACCCGAGTGAACTGGGCCGCGAAAAAAGTGCTCCCAGCCGCGAGCAGTGGGATTGGCGTCGCGACCGGGTGGCCGCTGCAATCGCGAAAGTGCAACCGACGATCGTTGCGTTGCAAGAAGTCGAAAGTCAAAACGTGATGTACTTCCTGACTCGCGCGATCGATCGCAATCACAACCGGAAGTACGACGACTACGTGATCAAAGGCGATGACTTTTACACCGAACAAGACGTCGCCTTGCTGGCGACCAAAACAACCGGTGTGCGATCCATCTCCCGAGGCGTCGTGACTCCCTCGATGAAGTCTCGCGGTTACGCATCGGTATCCAAACACCTTTTTGCCGTCGTTGAAGTTCCCGTTCATGGAAAAATCGAACTGCTGGTGATCGCAAACTGTCACCTGCGTGCCATGGCCGAGAAGGGAGAACTGCGAGCACGCCAAGCACGGACATTGAGTTTGTGGCTGGAACGGTTGGTCACTGGCGTGAAGGCATCGCAAGAAGATCCCGATCAACCGGTTCATGTCTTGGTCACTGGGGATTTCAACACCGAAGAACTGGCGGGCCAAATCGCAGCGGACTCGGACCTTGGCATTCTGATGTCACGAGGCACCGACGATCCATCAGACGACTTGATCGATCTGCACGATCACATCCCATCCGGAAAACGAACGACGCACCTGTTGCCCGGTCGCCAGTTCGATCGCATCTTGGTTTCGCGAGACCTGGCGATCGACAATCCCGGTGCGGTTGACCTCTCCCTTCGCGATGTGACCGTTCGAAACGATTTGAACTTCGGCGGCGACCAAGACACCCAAGAAGAACACTGGGACAACTACTGGAACATTCCTGATGACCAGCGTGACATCAGCGACCACAATCCCGTCCTCGCAAGGTTTCAAATTCAATGAGCGATTCATCTCCCCAGCCCGACGCACCGGTCCCTTCCAGCACACCCATTCCCATGGTCCGACTGGATGACTTTCTCAAACGAGAAGGATTGGTCGGAACCGGAGGCGAAGCCAAGGTGCTGATCCAAGCCGGCGAAGTCATCGTCAACGGCGAAGTCGACACGCGTCGTCGCAAACAACTGCACAACGGCGATGTGGTCACCTTCAACGGCGAAGACTTCCCAGTCGATGTCGAATCGCTCGGCGATCCGCCGATGTGATTTGCGCGGGCAACCTTCGCAATGAGCGGACAAGATGTGCCGGGTGCATTTTTGTGTGACGCACCCAGGTTGCCTACCCGATTGCGTATTGTCCGAACCGGTTCCAATACCCGCTGTGGTGGCCCAAGAAATTGAACTGATTGGGCAATTCGCGGCACAAATCGTGATTCATCAAGCGATCGCTCAGCTTTTCACACACGATTGCTCCCGTTCCAACGACGCGGTCGATCACCGGTGCCACGTTCAGGATTCGATCTCGTGGGGAATACAAGTTGATCAATCGCCCGCGAAACGCGTCCGCTTGCAGATTCCAGTTCAACCGCGACGTCATCCCGCCCATCAACAGCAGATCGTCGACGCGGCAATCTCGTTCGGCCAGTTTTTCAAGAGCCGATCGAAGCACCACGGTTCCCAACGAATGCCCAATCAAGTGCAACGGGCGTTTGCCGACGCCCGGCAGATTCAGAATTTGATCGGCCAACCGAATGCCGTCCCGTCGAGCACAGTAGTATCGATGCCGAAAACTCGCTGCACCGATCACCGCAGCGGTCCCAAAGCCCCCCGCCAAGCTTCCAACGCCCACCAAAGCCCGACCGCCATGCAAAGCCGGCAAGGCGACTCGCGCACCGCGAGCCATCACGCCCACCGACGCACCAGCTTCGGCCCAAGATCCCGCTGCCCAGCGGACACGATACGTGGATCCTCTCAAATCAGCCGCACGAATCAGATCAGCGTTGGGACGAGCACGGTAGCCTGCGACCACCACATGGATCGGCCCCCGACTCGACTCGTCGATCGCATCGATGCGTACAGTGACGCGGGGTTTTGGCACGCGGGATTCTGGCATGCAGGACTCTTGAAACGAGAAAATGAAATCGCGGAATCGCATTCGCCGCGAACTCAGCCCCTCTAAAATACCCGATCAGCGGCCCTGAACGCAAAGCGATTCTCCCCCCTCCGTCGAGGTCGTGCAGTTCTACTCCCCCCTCCCTTTGGGAAGGTCGGACCGCTTCGGGCCAGGCAGGGTCACGCGCTGGATCCAATGCGGAGCCCTCCCCTCGCTTCGCTCGACCCTCCCAAGGGGAGGGTGATGACAATCGCCTGGCAATCCAAGACTTAAAAACTGCACGACCTCAGTCGCCGGCCGATCCTCTTGCCATTCAAACCTGTCAATCAGCTCCGTGATCGATGAGCGGGAAAGGTCTGTGTCCGGGACCTTTTCTGCGATTCCCTCCACGGCCAGTTCCGGCAAAAGGGACCTGACCTGATCCCCAACCGTTCCTAACTTCATTGATCCCAATCGGTTGCTCTTTCGCGGGCCGCCTTCTCCCGCTAAATCCGAAGCTTCCAACGGATGCACGTCGAGCGGCAAACTCACTAGACTATCACCGCTTCGAAACGCCTCTGACTGCCGTGCTCACACTCTCTCGAACACCCACTTCGATTCATGCCTGAATTTGGATCCGAATCGTCCTTCCCAACCGAAGAACCGGTGTGCATCGGAATCGATTTGGGAACCACCCACTCGCTGGTCAGCGTGTTCCGGAATGGCAAACCCGAACTGATTGCGAACGCCCACGGTGAAACGCTCACGCCGTCCATCATCGGCGTCTTGGAAGACGGCCAGATCGTGGTCGGTTCCGCCGCCCGAGAACTTCGGGTCACCGCGCCAGAACGATGTGCTTGGGTTTTCAAACGCTACATGGGGCAAGAACGCAAACTCAAACTGGGCGACAAAGAGTTCACGCCGCACGAGCTGAGCAGTTTGGTGCTGCAATCGCTGCGTGACGACGCCGCCGCTCACCTGAACATCGAGATCACCGACGCCGTGATCACCGTCCCCGCGTACTTCAACGATCATCAACGCCAAGCCACCCGGTTGGCTGGCGAGATGGCGGGCCTGAAAGTCCGCCGGATGATCAATGAGCCCACCGCGGCCGCTCTGGTCTACGGCTTTCACGCTCGCGAAGATGAAAAGAATCTGTGCGTCATCGATCTTGGCGGTGGCACGTTCGACGTGACCGTCATGGAAGTCTTCGAAGGCACGCTCGAAATCCGATCCACTGCCGGCGAAAGCATGCTGGGCGGAGAAGACTTCACGGACCGAATGGTGTCCGCGGTGCTGGCCAGTGAAGACACCCAGCTCGAACTGGCCGAACTGCAGCAACCCTTGCGAGTGTCGCGGCTCCGCGGCGAATGTGAAAAGGCAAAGCGTCTGCTCTCCCAAGAAGACACCTGCAAAATCCGACTGCCCGATCGCGATGGAAACTTCCCCGAATCGCCCAAGACCTTCCGACTCACCCGAGCCGATTTCTCACGGTTGTGCGATCCCCTGATGCAACGCATCGCGGGACCGATTGCCCGATCCCTCCGAGACGCGGAACTGACGCCCCAAGACATCGACGATGTGATCCTGGTCGGCGGGTCAACGCGGATGCCGGTCCTGAGAGATTTTGTGATCGACTACTTTGGCAAGCCACCGATCACGGATCACGATCCTGATGAAGTCGTGGCCCTTGGCGCGGCAGTCCAAGCCGCATTGATTGGGCAAGACGCGGCCGTGGACGACATGGTGATGACTGATGTCTGCCCGTTCACGCTGGGCGTGGAGGTCGTCAAAGAATTCGGTGGTCACATGCAAGACGGGTACTTCAAGCCCGTGCTGCATCGGAACTGCACGATCCCGATTTCTCGCGAAGAGATCTTCAGCACCGTTGCGGCCAACCAATCCAACGTGACCCTGAAAGTCTTCCAGGGCGACGCCCGCAAAGTGGCGGACAACACCGCTCTGGGTCAATTGGAGGTCAAGGGTCTGCCTCCCGGTCCCGCCGGCAGTCCCATCTACGTTCGCTTCACCTACGATTTGTCCGGTGTGTTGGAAGTCGAAGCCTATGCACCGGGCGGGGAGCGGTTCCGGACCGTCCTCACCAATCACGTGCACCAACTGTCGCCGGCGCAAATCGAGGAAGCCAAACGACGCATCGATGCCCTGAAGTTCTATCCCCGCGATGATCTCGAGAATCAAAAGCTGGCCCGTTTTGCCGAACGCATGCTGGGCGAACTGCATCCTTCTCAACGCCAGCAACTCGACGACGCCCTGGACATCTACGAAGACGCGATGGCCCGCGCCGATCGCGAACACTTCGCTGCGGCGAAGGACACGTTGTTGATCGTTCTTTCTTCCCTCGGCCTTGATCACGAAGACCAATAGATCCACGGCGTGGAATGCGCCCAAGGCTTCCGCTCGATTTCTTTCCTCACCAACCCCACCGCGGAACGTGTCCGAATCAGCCGCCCAAACGTATTTGCGATCGATGCTGGAAATCAATCCGGTCTGGCAATCCGGGTCCGCGTTGCAACTGCGTCGCAAGACATTGCAATTGCCGAATCATGCCCCTCGGCAAACCGACGTCGACGCCGACTCCGTGGATGACATGGTTGCCAAGCACCAACGTCGCGCTCAAGCACGCGAGACGGTTGCCCATCTTCAAAAGCAGTTCTTTCACTTGTCCGATGAGGAATTGGAATCGGGCATCACCAGTTTGAATGCAACAGAAGTCCCTGAACTGGCACCCACGATTCGTCGCTTGCAAACCGCAGCGAGAGAACGCAACTCCTTCGTTGCGATGTTGGACGATCAACGCTTTGATCGCGAACTTGTGATCGCACTCGGCAAATCAGTCGTGCTGCCGCAGTCCGACGCTGGCTACGTGCGAGAAAAATTCATCCAGAACCTGACGACGAAGAACAGTCGCAAACGAGCCCGTGACACATCGCTGAAGATCCAAAAATCATATCCCAATCTGTTCGCGTTGGAACGCGACTGGTTGACCACGCTGCAGAACACCAAGGCCTCCGGACCGATGATCGCCGGTGAATCCTCGTTGTTCAATTTTCGAGTGCTGTTCTTTGGCACCTTGATCACGTATCAAATCGTCAAGATCTTTCTGATGGACTGATCTCGCCCGCCCGACCTCGTGAACGATGGCGGTCGCACAGCGTGGCTCGGTGCCCGCAAGACTCCATTCCCGATCGCAATCCGCCGCCCCCCTCGCCGACCATCGTTCATGTCTTACCCCGCGTGGCATCATCTTCCGCAAGACCCGCGATCGTTCTTCGAATTGCCCGAGGCATTCGATCGTCGTGATCTGAAGCGTGCTTATGGCAAACTGATCCGGCAGTTCAAGCCGGAAACGCACCCGCAAGAATTCCAGCGGATCCGGGCGGCCTACGAACAACTCGAAAACGCAGAACGATACGGACGCAACCAAGCGGCAAGTCAATCCGCAGCGGAGGCTTGGAAACCCACCGACTCTCCCGGCCCAAGCTCCACCGTCGATCCGAAGCCAACCAAGGAACGTCCGCCCGCGGCGCTCTCGCCCGTGGACGAAGCGATCGCCAACCCGCGTGAGTCCTACCTCCGACTCTCGCAAAAACAGTCGCGTTCGCCCCTGGAGTACTACATTCTCGCGGTGCTCAGCGACCTGCTCGAAAAACCCGACAAAACCGCCCCCCAGCGACGCACTCAGTTTCTGAAGTGGCTGCTCGATGGGTTGCAGGAACATCCACTCGAACCGGGCCTGGTGTCCTTGGTCGCCGGCACCCTTCGCAGTGACGTCCCTGACCAGCAAATCGAAACGCTGCTTCCAGAAATCGCCGCGAAGATCCGTTCGCCCTTGTTCTATCGGTTGACGGAACCACTCTGGGAACGCCTGCTGAATGACCATCCGTTTGAAACGTTCGAAAGCCTGATCCAGGAATGCGAGAGCCACCTTCCCAAAGGTGACCCTCGCGCTCGTCTCGCGTTCTTCCTTCGCATTCTCAGAACCGCGATCTGGAAGGCTCCTCTGGACTGGACACAGGCCCACATCGAAACGATCTCTCGCCAAGCCGCGGACTTGGACGAGAGCATGCACAACGACCTGGAATTCATTGAGCTGTTGCACAGCTATTTGTCCTCTGGCAAATCGTCTGTTGCGACGTTGCCAGCTCGTGCGACGATGGAGTCTTTCATCCGCACGTACTGCACCGGCGATGGCCCTGCCGCGACCGCAGAAATGGCTCGCTGCTTGGACGAAATCGCGCGTGACGCCCACGGTGTCCGCGACGCGTTTCCTACCCAACAAGATCGCGACGATCACTCGCTGTTTCTGTTGATGATGATGGCCACATCGGACCTGGCCGAAACCACCGGCATGATCGCGCCCGCCCCCGACGATGCCAAGAACAACCGGCAGGCGGTTTCGTGTTTGCGAGACCTCAAGAGCACGCTGCAAGACATCGTCAATCGTGTGTCATGGATCGAATCCAAATACAAATGGATCCCGTTTGCGGGGATGTACCTGATCTTCGGAATCGTTTTCTCGTTGCTGTGGGTGCTCCTGTTGATGGCGTTCGACCAAGCCGGTGCTTCGCCAGGCGCGAGCGCCGTCGCCGTGATCTTGCTGATCGGTGGCCTGCTGGTTTTTCCCGTGTTCTACTTCTGGTGGTTCTTCCCTCGGTACCTTGCCAATCGCACCGAGAACGCCCGCCAGAAATACTTTGCCACCTGCTATGAAAAGCGATGGCGAAGCCGCCTGTTTCGCTACGTCCAATCCTGCGGTGAATCACCGAGCGGATCCCTGACACGGCTGAATGAAGCGGCCGCGTTCCACGGTGACTCTGAGTGGATGAACTTGGTGCTCAGCTTTTGCCACGGTGACCTGGGACTGCTGATCTTCGCCCGCGCTCAGTTGTTTGTGGGGTAGGAAGTGTGAAAGGGACTCAGGGCCACAGAACCACAGGAGAAGACGCCCGTCGACACGAAAACCCGACGCTTGGCGGTCCGTCGATTAGTCGTCAACGAGTCTAGAACGAATGTAGGATGGGCACTCTTGCCTTTTTGTACCCCACATCTTCTGGGAGCCGTTTGCGTTGTAAATACAGGCGTTTTGAAGCCAAACATCCCTTGCCCAAGAACCATTAAGCAGGTACGCAGGTGTCATCGGGTATGTG